>JAGLSB010000025.1 GCA_023135955.1 Bacteroidales bacterium
ACCGGGGTGCAAGAATGGATGATCTCTATTCAGCCACCAAGGGCCAGGTATATCAAAGAAGTTATCAGACCGGATATAATGATGCCGGATGGGAAATATGGCCGGGAAATTATTCAAGGTTCATAACTCAAATAGATCCGGAAAATACTTCCATAGGTTTGTTCAGAATTGGAGGAAGCATTACTCCCGATTCTCCGATATATAACCGTTTTGCCCGTTCGTTTGAGAACAGTAGCGGAAAAAATGCTATGTATTTTCAATTGCATGAAGATTTATTCGATAGTACCCCGGAAACAGTTACTTTCATAGTCACCTACTTAGATAAAACCAATGGCTCAGGCTGGAGTCTGAAATACGATGCCGGAGATTCAGAACTTAAGGAAGCATATACCATTACCTGCAATGGAAGTGGTACATGGAAAACACAAACGGTTACTGTCACAGATGCTGTGCTAAACCGGAACGGTCCTCAGGAAGCTGATTTTGCTCTCATAAACACCGACGGAAAAGACGATATTTTTCACATGATTCAAGTGGAAAAGGGAGTTGCTTCCCCAATCTACAAAAAATCTGATGATGCCTTTCTTCAATCAATAAGCTGGCCGGATATCCCTGATTCCCTGAAAAGTGAAGAATGGAATGATTTGATTATTCCCGGATTTAAACCTGAGGTTTTCAGTTATACCATTCCCCTCCCTTATGGATTCAAACAGATTCCGGCTCTTACCGCTAAATCGCAGGATAACAATGCTATTTTCCAAACTGAAAGAGCAACTAACCTGAAGGGGGCTTTGGATGAAAGAACCACCAGCTTTACGGTTACAGCTGAAAATGGTATGACAAAATTAACTTATAAGGTAATCTTTGAACCAGAAAATGCAATCTCGCTGAACTCTCAACCCTTTAACGCTGAACCGCTTTTTACAAGACTGGTTTACCGCGAATGGTTCAATAATAATTATATTGAAATCTCCAATCCCGGAACCGATACAATCGACCTGAGTAATTACCTTATTGCCATTGGGGAAAACAAAACTCCGGACCAGATTATTGCCGAAACCCTCACTTTTGATACACGTTATAAGTACTACATCCCGGGTTGCGATTACCCGATAAGTGATTCCTCATCATTTATTTCTGACATAGTTGAGGCCGATCCTGACGTAGAAGCAAGGATTGAACCCAATGGCTCTTTTGTTATTGGGATGATTGAAAGGGAAGACCTGTCTGATAATATTCACATTGACGATTGTGATATCATATTTAACAAAGATCTCTATTTTGAAACCGATGTCAAACTTGTGATTCCGGGACCTAATACAATTATTAACGACGGGTGGATGACCAGCAGTGCGCTTTGCCTTTATAAAATACTCAATGATTCTGTTAAAAACGGATCTAAAGCAATTTCTGATCCTGACGATTTCCAGCTTATTGATGTATTTGGCACTTATGACGGATCCCTCTGGGCCCCGGATGGAGAGGTTCTTCTGGATGAAGACAATAAATGGAATTTAACCCGGAAACCGGAATTCTGGCTGGGTGATACACTTCCCGGAGTTGAGGGTTCATGGGGTGTAAATAAGATTGAATCAGAATGGATATGTCATAGCAAAGATGATTATTCAGCATTAGGTTTAAGTGGTTCCGAAAGCCACTTAAAACTAACAGAGAATATTGGCATTCATAATTTTGATCCCGTAACAGATTATATTTCTACTATTTCGTCAGTAATTTATGAAGTAAGTCTGGGATATCAATCACCCCAATTTATAAATGGTATTTCACTTAACACAACATATTCAGAATTCCAGGCGAACATTATAAAAGCTCATGAAGATCAGGAACTTGTTCTAAAAGGGATAGATGGAGGTATTAAAAACCTGAGTGATATTATTATTGAAGGAGATACACTTAGGGTAACTTCAGCGTATGGCAATAATATTACCAAATATGGCCTCAATACATCATCTGTTTCACAAAGTAACGATGCCGTTTTAAATGTAAAGGAAGGTTCAGGATATAATATTGATTATGCAGATTCTATCGGTACTATTTCCGGAATTTCTTCTGGAATCAGTATCTCGGCTATTCTGGAAAATATCATCGTTCCTGAAAAAGCAAGGCTTAATGTCATAGATGCTGAAAATAATCTTGTTCCCTTACTGACATTAAATTCCTCCGGATCCTATTCGCCGACAACCGCTGGCGAGTCAATCTTTTTCGAAGTAATTGCTGAGAATAATTACACAAAAATCAGCTATCAGCTTAAATATCTTGTTAATGAGAATGAGGCTTATGCATGGTCGGATGTTTTTCCGGTAGATCAGGTTTTGAGTATTGTTTCTGATATTCCGGGAAATATAAATGTTAATTCACTTTTCGCAAATCTCAGGGCAAGTACGGGGGCAAGTATCAAGCTAATTGATCGTGCAGGGCTGGAAAGATTACAGGGGTCGGTTGACTTTGAAGATCAAGTTGTTGTGACATCTGTAAATGGTTCAATAAATAGAGTCTATAAGCTTAATTTCGAAGGTGAAATTCTTGGCAGCGATGCTTATCTGACTTCGGATGTATATGTGGTTGATCAGGAGAATTTCACTATCGACAGTATTATAATGGATACCTCCATTGATGAGTTTCTGGATAATGTAACAGCTGTTCCTTATGCAAAAATTACTATTCTGAACGAAGATCAGTCTCCTGCAACTTCAGGTAATCTCAGCAATGGATTTGCAGTTGTGGTAGTTTCCGGAGATGGATTGAAGGAAGTGACATATACTTTTAATTTTTATGATCCGACTCTGGGCATAAATCCCGAAATAGAATCTATAAAATTATATCCCAATCCTTTAAGTGATCATCTTACAATAGAAGGTATTGCTCCGCAAAGTACGATTTCTATTAAAAATATTTATGGCAATACCCTGCGAACTATTACAAATGAAAATTCCACCAGCCTGGAATTGTCAACCGGTGATCTTCTGCCGGGAATATATCTGATTCAAATTCAGAGCCATAACCATTATACATTTACTCATAAAATTGTCAAAAAGTAATTATTAAACAGAACTCTTATGAAAATCAAAAACCTCATTATTTCAGGCCTGCTTATCATTTTAATTAGCAGCTGTACTGAACCCAATAATAATTTCCAGGTAAATGTTAATACAGAATCCGGTTCTGAATATCTTCAAACAAATGTTGAATTCTCAGAATCTGATCATGGAACTCAAATTGTGTCTGTTGGATTTACCAATAATGGAACTGATACCGAGTATATAAAAGATATTAAAATCAATATTACTCCTGCTCATGATTGCAATTCTGACTCCAGGTTCCTATATGGAGGTCACGATATGGGGCGCACACCCATTCAGAATGTTGGTTATGAAGATGAACAGCTGTTTTCCGGAGCTTTTCTTTTAATACAACACAATGAAAAATCATACTCAAAAACCGGGATCCTCAGCTGGAATATTTTCAGGCCCTACATCACATTTTCTAAAGAAGAAGGAATCATTATTAACGCTGATGGTGAGAAAAAACCTGTTTTACCGGGAGAAACAATTTCATTTGAAAAGATAGTAGTGGAGGAGGGAACAAACTGGCAGGATATGCTTTTTGATTATGGAAAACAGATCGCTGAGGTACAGGAAATCGAGCCAAAAGAGATAAGGCAGTTCAAGGCCTGGTCGACATGGGATTACTATGGCAGGAATTATAATTCTAACGATATCAGGCAAAATGTTGAAATGCTTGAAGGATCCGGACTGGATGTTAACCTCATCCAGATCGATGGTGGCTGGTGGACAGACAGAGGAGACTATTTGAGCGTAAAAGATGAACTCCCTGAAGGAATGAATGGAATAGCTGACTACATTAGATCCAAGGGCTACCTCCCGGGAATTCATCTCGATGGATTCAGAGCTGATAAAGCTTCAAAATTATTTGAAGAACACCCGGATTGGTTCCTTGTTGATCAAAATGGAGAAGCAGTTTGTCAGGAAATTGAAAAAAGCAATGACTATATGCAATACATCTATTTTGATTATTCAAATCCGGATGTCAGGGATTATATGAAGAATGTGCTGTCAACCATAAGGGAAGAATGGGGATTCGGATATTTCAAGATCGATTTTATAAGGTATGGTTTGTTAGATGATATACTTAAAATTCATGCAAAAGAAGGAATAACAGAACTTCACGGATTTGATCCCTCCATGACGAGTATGGAGAGGACCAGAGCCGGATTGAAAGCTATGAGAGAAGGAATTGGGGAAGCCTTTTTCCTGGGTTGTTCGTCGGTTTTCGGACCTACTTTCGGATTGGTTGATGGACTGAGAACAGGTGGTGACATATCACCTACAATGGAATTCTATCGCACGAGATGTTTGCAGAATGGAGGTAACTTCTATCTTAATAAAACAATTGTTCAAAATGATGCCGACTATCTGGTATTAAGGAATAAAGAGGATGAAGAAGCAGAAAAAGCATGGGGAAAGCATAAATTTGGGGGCGATGTTACTCTTAATGAAGCAAAAATGTGGGCCGATTATGTAGCTCTTTTTGGTGGGATAAAGATCTCAAGTGATAATCTGGTTACCTTACGCGAAGAAAGAAAAGAACTGATCCGTAATTCATTCAGTCTAAAAACCTGTGATCGCTTTATCCCTCTCGATCTTTGGGATCATGCAAAAGATAAGGAAGATGCCTTCAATATCATGCTGGGTGAAAATGAAGATGGTGTTTATCTGGCACTCTTTAACTGGGATATGGCGGATATGCAGATAGAGCTCTCCGGAATTGCAGATCTAAAATTAAACCCTGTAGAAGATGCTGATAATTCAAAGATAAATATTGTTGAAGGTTCATTAAAAATTAATTTGTCCGGACATACCTCGCTTATTCTTAAAGTGGAGGGAGACATCGATTTTGATGAATTTAGAAAGTATATTGAATACAGAACAAGTAAAACCTGATAATTGGGAAATGAAAAGTAAAAGTGTTATTCCATTTATAGCTATTTTGGCGTTAAGCAATTGTAAATCTGAAGATAGTTCAAAGGAAATCAAGCCTAATATAATTTATATTCTGGCCGATGATCTGGGTTATCATGAGCTTGGTTGTTATGGACAGGAAGTAATTGAGACGCCAAATATCGATCGTTTAGCCAGGGAAGGAATGATGTTTATGAACCACTATGCAGGTTCCAATATCAGTGCTCCCTCACGGTGTGCTCTTCTAACAGGTAAACATAGTGGTCATGGTTGGATCAGAAATAATAAAGTACTTCCTTTTGAAGGCAATGAACCAATTCCTGAAAATGAAATTACTATCGCAGAAATTCTGAAAAAGGCTGGATATTCAACCGGGGCTTTTGGGAAATGGGGGCTGGGTTATCCTTTGTCTGAAGGTTCTCCAAATAAGCAGGGATTTGATAAGTTTTATGGTTATAACTGTCAACGACATGCCCATTCATACTACACAACTTATATGCGTCAGAATGATGACTCAGTTAGTTTAAGCGGCAACTTAAAGAAACCTTTTACAGATTTTTCAGCCGATATTATTCACTCCAGGGCCATTCAGTTTATTGAGGAATCTAAGGATAAGCCATTTTTCTTATATTATCCTTCCACATTGCCACATAATCCATTTCATCAACCCGATGATGAGATTCTGGATTATTATGTAAATAAGACAGGGATGTTAAAAGGAGACGCAACTAAAAAGGATTTTTCAGTCCCTAAATATGCTTCAATGACAGCCCGGCTGGATAAGCATGTTGGAGAAGTTGTAGCTAAATTGAAAGAACTGAAAATTTTGGATAATACTTTGATTATTTTCTCCAGTGATAATGGCACTGCTCTTAGGGAAAATCAGGATGTCTATCTTAAAACAGGAGGAAATCTGCATGGCAGGAAAGGAGAAGTATATGAGGGAGGCATAAAAGCACCGATGATTGCCTACTGGAATGGGACAATTTTACCGGGTACAAGCTCAGATCACATATCGGCTTTCTGGGATGTACTTCCAACTTTGGCAGAACTGGTCAATGAGGAGTATCATGAAAACATTGATGGTATTTCATTCTTGCCAACACTTCTTGGAAAACCCGGGGAACAAAATGCACACGAATATCTTTATTGGGAACGAAACCAAAGTCAGGCAATCAGAAAAGGAGATATGAAAGCTGTTATAAGTTATGATAAGAAGTCAGGACAGCAGTCTGTGGAGATATATAATCTTGCCATAGATCCTTTTGAAGAAAATAATTTAGTTGAAACATTACCTGAAATTAAAGAAGAATTTCTTGTATTAGCAAAATCAGCCCGCATAGAATCTGAACTTTTTCCGCTTATTAAACAAACATTACAAACTAATTGAGCCTTCAATATGAAAAGAATTAACAATATCGCTTGTGTGGTTTTTCTGTTGTCAATTACCTTAACAGCTTGTACCTCAGAATCACCCACTAACCCCAATATCATATTCATTCTGGTCGATGATATGGGATACTCAGATCTGGGATGTATGGGTTCCGAAATCAAAACTCCAAGCCTGGACAAACTTGCTGGTGAGGGCATACTTTATACAGAGATGCACAATACAGCTAAATGCTATCCCACCAGGGCTTCCATGCTTACTGGGGTTTATTTTCAGCAGACTGACAGGGATTTTAATAATACGGTAATGATCGCAGAAATCCTGAAAGAGAATGGTTACAATAGCTTCTGGTCGGGTAAACATCATGGCAAATTTGATCCACATACAAGAGGTTTCGATAGATTTTATGGATTTCTAGGAGGAGCTATAAATTATATTAATCCAGGTGATGCTCCTGCACCAGGAGGTAAAACGCCTGCGCGGATTGGAACCGGGGCCTATGAGTGGATTCTTGATAAAGAAGGATCGAGGAAACCTTTTATTCCAGAAAATGCTGACTATTATTCAACCGATGATTTTACCGACCATGCGATTGGATGGCTGGATGAATACAAAGATGATGATTCTCCTTTTTTCCTTTATCTTGCCTATAATGCGCCACACTGGCCCCTTCACGCAAAAAAAGAAGATATAGTAAAGTATAAAGATTATTATAAAAAGGGATATGAAGCCATAAGAAACAAACGATATCAAAAACAAATTGAACTGGGTTTGCTAAATAAAGAAACAAGCCCGCTTCCCGAGCCGGTTTATGAAAAGAAATGGGAAGAACTTACTGGTATTGAAAAGGAGAAAGAAATTAAAAGGATGCAAATTTATGCCGCTATGATCGATCGTCTGGATCAAAATATCGGGCGGCTTGTTGAAAAATTAAAGCAAGAGAATAAACTGGAAAATACGGTAATATTTTTCTTGTCAGATAATGGTGCTTGTGCTGAAAATCCACAAAAAAGGGTAATATTCCCTGATGATAAGGAAGGGGAAATGGGTGAAGTGGATAGCTACGAAGCCATTAGAAAATCATGGGCCACTGTTGCAAACACTCCTCTACGTTATTATAAGACAGATAGCTACGCCGGTGGAATAAGAACTCCGATGATAGTTTATTGTGGTGAAAACATTCCTTCAAAAAGGCAAATCAATACTGAGCGTCTTCATCTGATTGATATGATGCCTACTATTTTGTCTATCTCCAATAGTAATTCAGAAAAATATGATGAATATATCTCTCAACTTCCCGGAATTGACTTTTCATCCTCATTCATTGGAGGAAAAATTGAGAGAAATACGCCTCTATATTTTCAATTCGGCAATGGCCAGGCTATAATAGTCGATAACTGGAAGCTTGTTAAAAAAGGAAATCAAGATTGGGAACTATTCGATTTGAATGTGGATAAAACAGAAATCAATAATTTGGCTGAAGAGAATCCTGCTATATTAAGTGAATTGAGAACCAAATGGGAAAAATGGTTTAGTTCTTATGAGAATTTATAGATATAAGGAGTATAAAAAAATCATCGAAAATTAAAAATCAGAAACTATGAGTAATACAAATTTTTCAAGACGACAATTTTTAAAAGCAGCTGGAATAGTTGCGGGAGCAGCAACAATGCCATTTGCAGTTTTTGGAAAGTCGGGTTTGTCACCAAACGAAACTCCTAATCTGGCTTTTATAGGAATAGGAGGCAGAGGATCCAAGAATATTGGAAAGTTTAAAGAATTGGGCAATATTGTTGCTTTTGCAGATGTAAATGAAGCTTCCAGAACAGTGAAAGCAATGAGAACTGATTTTCCTGAGGTTCCCTTTTTTAAGGACTATCGTAAGATGTTTGATAAAATGCATAAAGATTTTGATGCAGTTGTAATAAGCACTCCTGATCATTCTCACCATGCTGCTGCAATGTGGGCGATAGCTGCGGGGAAAGCCCTTTATGTTGAAAAACCCCTTAGTCATAGTATCGGAGAAAGTCGTGAGATGAAGTCAGCAGCTAACAAAGCAGGCGTAATTTCTCAAATGGGGAATCAAAGTTATTCCAACGATGGCATTAGAGTTTGTAAAGAGTGGATCGACGCAGGTTTAATTGGAAATGTTGAAGAAGTAATTTTGTGGACCGACAGGCTTACACCGGGTCAAATTGCGGTTTCAAACGGACAATGGCCAGCAGAAGAATCAATTCCTGATGGCTTAGATTGGAATCTTTGGTTAAATGTTGTGATGAAAACAGATTTTAGCTCTAAAATATTAAACAATTGGCGCGGATGGTGGAGGTTCGGTTCGGGTGCACTGGGAGATATTGGATGCCATATGATGGGGATACCATCCTATGCTTTAGATTTGTCTATTCCTGATAAAGTAACTGCCATGCACAGAGGAGGAACAGATTTAAAGTGTCCACTGCAAAGTAAAATAGTTTATGAGTTTAACAATCCCGGCCAGGCTAAACCTCTTCGTATGACTTGGAGTGATGGATTTAGAAGAGAGGGTGGAAAACAAAAAATGTATGAAGGTTTTGATAAGAAATATCTACCCGATATTCCTGAAATGTTCCCAGACAAGGATCATAATGTACTTTCAGACAATGGTCAGTTTATAGTTGGGGACGAGGGATTAATATACATCCCGGCAATGCACCTGGGGAAAGCTCCAATTTTATTACCACAGGAAAAATGGGAGGATGTAAAAAATAATCTACCGGAGCAAAAGCTTGAAAGGGTGGATCCTCATTGGATGAATTTTATTCAGGCAGTAAAAGGCGAAATTCCTCAAGCCTCATCGCATTTTGGTGTTGCGGCAGACCTGACAGAGATTGTTTCGCTGGGAAATCTTGCTTTAAGAACCGGCGATCCCATTTTATGGGATGCAAAAAAAATGGAGTGTAAGGGAAATCCGGAAGCTACAAAACTTGTAAATACTGATCCTGCAAATCCGGAATTTTTGCCTTAATAATGACTTCAGAGGAATGATAACTTTGTAATAGAAATATTATGGAGCTAATAATCCGCAATAGAATTGATGCCC
>JAGLSB010000250.1 GCA_023135955.1 Bacteroidales bacterium
ATATTTTTACCCGGACATGGTAAGGAAGTGCCAAGGGAGATGGTTGTGGAGGAGTTAGGGAAGAGGAGGGGGGACTAGTGTGCTGGTGTGATAATGTGGTAGTAAGTTTTTTTACTGTTGAGACGCACAACTGTGCGTCTTTCTTCCACGATTGAGACACACGGCCATTTTCTCTTCCACGATTGAGACGCACGGCCGTGCGTCTTTACTATATTTTATCTACCTTTCTTTATATGATATGATATCCTTTCTAGAAAAGGCTACAACGCCCTGACAAATCTAATCCTCCGTTGCAAATTCATTGTAATAGCATCCGCAGAGATCGTAGCACCAGAAATTGCATCTATTTCCCTTCCTACAACAAGGCTTTTTATGCCATCATAGCCAACAAATTGCTTTAACCAGCCTGGCGAAGTAACTTCTTGTCCATGAGTAGCCTGGTAATTATGCACTCTCACAGTTTCAATAATATTTTAAAAATATTATTTATTTAATGTTACTATTTTAATACTAATGACACTAAAATAAACACTTCAATCCAATAATAAATTCAATACTTATTTTAAAACAGAAATCTAATCTTACTCGTGTTATTTTTTCATTCCTGAGGCTTGATTATGAAAACGGAAAATGAATTGAAAGAAGTTCTTATATCGAGCAAAACAGAATAAAAAATTATCATGTTGGTGAAAATTAAAAATCTAATACTTACAAAAATAAATTAATGGAAAAACAAGACAAGTACACAATTCTAATTGTAGAGGACGACGAAGTAAATTATTTATACATTAACATTTTACTTGAAAAATTTGAATTGAACTTAAATATTTTACATGCAATAAACGGAAAAGTAGCTGTTGAAATATGTAAAGAGAACTCTGAAATTGACTTAATTCTAATGGACATTAAAATGCCTATAATGAACGGATTTGAAGCGATAAAAATGATAAAAGGATTTCGCCCTAATTTACCGATAGTTGCACAGACAGCGTATTCATCAAAAGACGAAAAGGAACAAGCATTTTCAGCAGGTTGCGATGATTTTATTATAAAACCGATAAGTAAACAAAGTTTACACTGCATAACAAATAAACACTTGATAATGAGTTAAAAACAGGTGATGGCGCGTATTTTTTCCCACGATTGAGACGCACGGCCTTCCCCTTTACAAGTTTGTGGCTAACCTTCATAGTCAGTTAAGGCTGCAATGCCCTGACAATTCTAATCCTCCGCTGCAAATCCATCGTAATTGCATCAGCAGAAATCGTGGCACCGGAAATAGCATCTATTTCCCTTCCCACAACAAGGCTTTCTATGCCCTCATAGCCAACAAATTGCTTTAGCCAGCCGGGAGCAGTGACTTCTTGTCCATGAGTAGCCTGATAGTTATATACTCTCACAGCTTCAACAGTTTTTTTAGAATTAAAAATGATGAAATAATCAAAATATTCAGATTCTGTATTCAGTGTACTCAGTGCCGGATTCCCACAGCTACCGGTTCTGCAGCTCAGGATCCTTCCAATATAAAGGTAGAAGAAATCAGTACTATCGTATGTTGATTGAAGTTTAAAATATTTACCCTGATTATCAGATGTGCTATGGGTAATACCTGACTGAAAAATTTCATACAAATTATAATCTGTCAGATTGAACTGGCGTTTTAGGACTTTGGACAGCAATTTCGGGTTGAATTCAACTGGTTCAGAAGCATTCAATTCTCCTGAAATAATTATGAAAACTATAATAATAAATAAGCGCATTTCAAATAAATTAAAATCGGATTAAAAAATGAATCCAAGTCCCAGGTTAAATACTTTCGAATAATCAGTATCTGCCTTAGATTTAATAAATTGAAAATCTCCTTTTAATACCACAGATTTTTCAAGTTTATAGCTGAGTCCTGTTGTGTAAGTTGTTTTATTGTAGTCATCGTTTCTGTTAATATTATCAGGAACAGAATTATGCATATCCAGTTTCTCAAACCTTAGGAAGGGATACAATTCTTTTTCAAATCCTTTAAATAGAGAGAAAATATTATAGGCTGCTTCAATATAGTAGCCAGTAATACTGCTACCCAAATCGTTTACTTTTCCTTCCGCATCCGATGTAAAATCATTATAAGCTTCCGAATTTGAGATCCCTGTATAGTAAAATTGTCCTCGCAGTTGAAATCCTTTTATACTATATTTAGCATCAAGACCTAGCATGTTAACTCCAACCACGCTCGAGTCGGCCATTGTTATCATGGCATTATCGTTTTTGTTTATCCCGTCGTACAGAGTGCTTTCAGTTTTTCCAAGATATGCCGATACACCAAGATTTAATCCCCTGAGTCCAAAATATTCAACTTTAGCCGTAAAATTTGGAGAACTCATAATCGATTCTGCACCCTTCTGACGTCCTTTTCTGATTCCGTTTGAACCGCTAAGAAGAGGATCTCCATCATAAGACTGAAATCCATTTACAACATAAGCCTGATATTTCAATGAAGCTGGAAGAATAGTTCCTGAAAATCCAAGTCCTATTTCTCTCCAGGTGGTAGGACTAACATATTTATCAATACCTGGTCTTTCCACGCCATAAAATGTTGTTGGTTCGTGGTATTCATTAATGATTCCCATAGGCATAAGTAATAGTCCCGCCCTGAAGTTCATGTAATTATTAAGTTTATGCTGAATGAATGCCTGCTCAATATAAACTTCACTTACATGTTCAAATTCAATCTCAGTGATTAATTGAGTCTTGTCAGAAAACTGGTAGCCAAATAGTAAAACGATACGGTGAACATCAAGATCTGCATTATATTGAACATCAGGTGATAACTCTTGATTAAGATGAACCTCACCATATCCCCCAATTTTAAGTTTACCTTCTGATTGTAGAAGTGTTTCTGCACTGTTCAAGTTCTCTTGAGCATTTAATATCCCAGTATAAAGTATTATT
>JAGLSB010000251.1 GCA_023135955.1 Bacteroidales bacterium
AACTAATAAATTGTTAAAAGTAACCCTCATGATTTATCTCACTAGAATATCAAATTGAATACAATAAGTTTGTAAAATGAAAGGTAAAGATTCAAAGCCACATATAGGGATATTCGGGAAGCGCAATAATGGTAAGAGTTCACTTATTAATGTTCTTTGCGATCAGGAAATTGCTATTGTTTCCGAAAATGCAGGAACAACTACTGATCCGGTTAAAAAGTCGATTGAGATTCCTGGTATTGGTCCGGTTGTAATGATTGATACAGCAGGAATGGATGACTCAGGAGATTTGGGAAAGAAAAGAGTTAACCGAAGTAAAGAAATGATACGGACAATCGACCTGGCTTTACTTATTATTACTGAAAATTATTTCGGAAATACAGAAAGATTACTGGTTGAAACATTTTTCAAATGGGAGGTGCCATTTATAATTATTCATAATAAATCTGATCTTGTATCGCTTGATAATAAATTCGCTTCAAATTTGATAAATCTTTATGAAATCCCCGTTTTTGAATTCTCCACAATTAATCCATACAATAAGGAAGAACTTGTTGGAGTAATCTCCGATACTATTCCTGAGACTGCATATTTATTCAAATCTCTTATTGGAGATATAATCAACAAAGATGACCTTGTATTATTAATAACTCCAATTGATGCAGAAGCACCGGAAGGAAGAATGATTCTTCCACAGGTTCAGCTTCTCAAAGACATTCTTGATAATGACGCTGTAGCAGTTGTAACAAAGGAAACTGAACTAAATTCAATTCTCAAAAGACTTCAACCCAGACCGGCATTAGCGGTTACTGATAGTCAGGTATTCGAAATGGTGAATTCAGCAATCCCAAATGATATTCCATTAACTAGTTTCAGTACTGTTTTAGCACGCTATAAGGGCGATTTCGAAAACTATCTTAAAGGCACACCACATCTTTCAAAATTAAAGGATGGTGATAAAATATTAATTCTCGAGTCATGTACTCATCATGTTTCATGCGACGATATTGGTCGGGAAAAAATTCCAAATTGGTTAAATAAATTCTCCGGGAAAAAACTTCAATATGAAGTTGTTGCAGGACTTAGTGGCATTCCGGGAAAAATAGAAGACTACAGTATTGTCATTCAATGTGGCGGTTGTATGATAACTCGGAAACAATTAATAAACAGATTAAAACCCGCGGTTGAGGCAGGTATTCCTGTCACTAATTATGGTATGGCAATAGCCTATATGCATGAAATCTACGAACGGGCAATTGCCCCTTTTATTAAAAAAATTGATAACAATCAGAAGTTGCGAAATGATTAAAGAGATATTAGCAAAGAAAATATTTCAGAAAGATGATTTGATTAAACTTCTTGAAACAGAGGGAGAGGATAAAAAATTGCTTTTTCAGAAGGCTAATGAAATAAAAATCGGGGAAGTAGGAAAAAAAGTATACTACAGGGGACTGATCGAGTTTTCAAATATCTGTTCAAAGAGCTGCTATTATTGTGGTATCCGCAAGGATAATGATAATGTCAATCGCTTCAATCTTAGTGATGTGGAAATCCTTTCTGCAGCAAAATTTTCTCATGACAATAATTACGGCAGTCTGGTATTACAGGCTGGAGAAATAGAGTCAGCTGCTTTTACTATTCGAATAGAAAAGCTGCTAAAAGAAATTAATAAACTTTCCTCCGGAAAACTGGGGATCACACTTTCTCTTGGGGAACAATCTGAAGAAACATATCAAAGATGGTTTGATGCAGGTGCTCACAGATATTTGCTAAGGATAGAAAGTTCGAATAAAGAACTATACAGAAGAATTCATCCTGAAAATAAGCTCCACAGTTTTGAAAAACGTAATAATTGCCTGGAAAATCTTCAAGAAATAGGATATCAGACAGGGACGGGAGTGATGATAGGACTTCCTTTTCAGAAAATGGAAGATCTTGCAGAAGATCTTCTTTTCATGAAAGAAATGGATGTTGATATGGTTGGAATGGGACCTTATATTGAACACCCAGACACTCCTCTCTGGAAATTTAAAAGCGAACTAATTCCCATTCAGGAAAGATTTAATCTTGCTTTAAAAATGATTGCGACTTTAAGGATCTTATTAAAAGATATCAATATAGCAGCCGCTACAGCCCTTCAGGCTATTGATCCACTCGGACGTGAGAAGGCTGTAAAAATAGGTGCAAATATTATTATGCCAAATATTACTCCTGGCATATACCGAAACGATTATTCTCTATACGAAAATAAACCCTGTGTTGATGAAGAACCTGAGGAGTGCTTGCATTGTCTGGATGTAAAGATTAAACTGGCTGATGCTGAGATTGGATATGGTGAATGGGGAGATTCAAAACATTTTTTTAAAAGAACTAAGACAGAGCCAAAATTTTAATTTCATTTGTTATTATCTCTATTCAAACTATTACTATTCATAAGTAATAAGTCTGTATTTTTGATAATTTATAATAAATATACTGCCCAATATTAATTTTTCATTAAATTACTAAACTTTTATTTCCAATTTGATTTTTTTAAATACCTTTGCCCCGTTTTAATGAATGAATAATTGAATAATTGAATGATTGATGAGCGATATTTTTGAGATAATTAAAATTAAGGGAATTTCAATTTCTGATGAAATTTCAAATCTTCTTTCCAATGCGAAAAGTGTTACATTATTTGATACTCATGAGGAATTAATAGATGCCTCAACACTAGGAAAGGAAAATGATCTGTTTGAAGTAAAGTACGATATACCCGGGAAAGGGCTATATACTGAGGCCATTGTCCACAAAGTAAAAAACGGAATCTCTGCCAATTATACTGAAGCATACATGCGCAGACGTGATCCGAATACAATGGTTATTGCCGATGACCTGCCAACTGATAAGGTAAAATTTTCTGAACGATTTGGTTATGATTTTTCGGATTTAAAAAAAGAAACTTTTGAATGGTTTATGAATCAGGATATAGGTGTCTTCTTTTATTTTGCCGGAAGAGAAAATATTGGCTCATGGGGAATAGCAATAGTTCCTGAAAATGCCGGTTTTTTTGCCTTAGGCTTATCGATGCTTCAGAAGTTGGTTCATAGCGATGAATTGCCTAAAAAACTACATATCGATTCTGTAATATATGTTGCTCCGCCTTTTCGACATACTCATTTTGACGGAAAACAAATTGTAGTTCATAACCGTTTGGAGGATATTCATGAAATTTATGCTTACAACCTTTACCCCGGTCCAAGTGCGAAAAAAGGATTATATGGTGTATTATTAGACAAAGGAGAAAAAGAAAACTGGGTAACTACGCATTGCAGTACAGTACTGGTTAGAAGTCCTTATGATAATATTACCACTATTATGCACGAAGGTGCAAGTGGAGGTGGGAAAAGTGAAATGCTTCAATACATTGTTCGTGAACCTGAGGGCCAGGTACTAATTGGCACCAACCTTAAATCCAATGAACGAAGATTGATTAATCTGCCTGTTTTCTGCACATTTAATCCTGTTACTGATGATATGGCTTTAGTGCCACCATCCATTCAAACTAAAAATGGAAAGATTAATGTCCTTGATGCAGAAAACGGATGGTTTATCAGAGTTGACGGAATAAAAAAATATGGAGATGAACCATTCTTAGAGAATCTGACAATAAATTCAAAAAAGCCTCTGTTGTACCTTAATCTGGAGACTAAACCTGGCTGTACTGCTTTAATATGGGATCATATTGAAGACGAACCGGGGAAAAAATGTCCCAATCCCAGAGTTATTGTCCCCCGCGATTGTGTCCCAAAAGTTATCGAAGGAACCGTTAATGTTGATGTGAGAAGCTTTGGTGTCCGAACACCGCCTTGTACTGCTGAAGATCCTACTTACGGCATAATAGGACTATTTCACATTTTACCTCCTGCACTTGCATGGTTATGGAGACTTGTTTCTCCAAGAGGACATGCTAACCCTAGTATTGTTTCATCAGATGGAATGGGCAGTGAAGGTGTTGGATCATACTGGCCATTTGCTACAGGTTTAAGAAATACACATGCTAACCTACTTTTGAAACAAATAATGAAATCTCAACGAACCCGTTTTACTCTTACTCCAAATCAACACATCGGTATCTGGGAAGTTGGATTTAAACCACAATTGCTAATGCGGGAATATCTGACCAGGAGAGGAAACGCGAAATTACGTTCAGACCAGTATCAGGCTGCACGATGCCCCTTATTGGGATATGAATTAAACTATCTGACAATTGAAGGCTCTAAAATCCCTTCGCGTTTTTTGAAGGTTTATAAACAAGGTGAAGTTGGCGAGGCGGGTTATGATGCCGGAGCAGAAATTCTCTATGACTTTTTCAA
>JAGLSB010000252.1 GCA_023135955.1 Bacteroidales bacterium
GGATAATTTTTATCTGTTTCATTTAACTCGAATCTGAGATCTTTTAATTGTTTTTTAAGATCATCTGTAATTTCAGCATATTCAGATTGACCATAAATATTATTCATCTCATGTGGGTCATTTTTAAGATCATAAAGTTCCCATGCGGGAGGAGTTTTAAGGTCGAACTTGTTTCCCCAACCTTCCTTATTCTTAGTAACACCAGTTTCTTTGTAAAAAATACCATAAAAGAAGATGAGTTTATAATCTTTGGTCCTTATACCGAAGTGAGCAGGATTCGCATGCCGGTGAGCCATGTGCATCCAGTATCTGTAATATGTTGCCTGTTTCCATCCTTCCGGTTCTTTTCCGGTTTCCAGAATAGTTTTAAAACTTTCTCCTTGCATGTATTCAGGAACAGTACCACCAGCAAGGTCGATAATTGTAGGTGCAAAATCGGTATTATTAATTATAGCATCGGTTCTTGTTCCTGCTTTAATTTTATCGGGATATCTTACAAGAAATGGCATTCTTAAAGATTCTTCATACATCCACCTCTTATCGATATAATCGTGTTCACCCAGCATAAATCCCTGATCGCCTGTATAAATAATAATAGTATTGTCCATCAATCCTTCTTCTTCCAGAAAATCGAAAAGACGCTTAACATTATCGTCGACACCTTTAACGCAGCGTAAATATCTTTTCAGATATTCCTGATAAGCAAGATGAGCATATTCGGGATCCGGAATATCCGGATCGATATCCATATGCATCCCCATATTACGTATTATATTTCTATGCGAGACAGAAGAACCAATAACCCGGATTAAAGAATCATTCTCTCCTCTGGTTCCAATCGAACCATTATTTTCATTATCGTATAAACTGGACGGCTCAGGAATTTCAACATCTTCAAGATAAGATGCATATCTCGGAGCAAATTCAAACATGTCGTGGGGTGCTTTATAATGATGCATTAAAAAAAATGGCTTTGATTTATCTCGCTTGTTTTTCA
The DNA here is from genome assembly GCA_023135955.1 of Bacteroidales bacterium. GTDB lineage: Bacteria > Bacteroidota > Bacteroidia > Bacteroidales > JAGLSB01. Next base: position 998 of record JAGLSB010000252.1, read on the forward strand.
GCCATTCTATTGATATATCTGTAATCACATCTGATGAATGCCCCTTGTATTTGCTGGAAAATACCTCGCGGATAATATTTCTACTGAATCTCATTTCTTCCAGACTGTCACCTTCTCTTGCATACATTACAGGATCAAAATAATCACCCTGACCTGGAAGTACATTGAAATAATCAAACTGTTCAGGAGCATTTTTCAGGTGCCATTTACCAATCATTGCCGTTTGATAGCCAAGTTTTTTAAGTTCCATTGGAAGATATTGGTTCTCTGCAGGCAAGTTACCATCGAGATCCAAAACAGAATTTGTCTGACTGTATTGTCCGGTCATAATGCTCGCTCTTGATGGAGTGCAAATTGCATTGGTAACAAAACAGTTTTCAAAAAGAATCCCTTCATGAGCCAGACGATCTATTGTTGGACTGGGGTTTAGCTCCGCCAATCGGCTACCATATACACCAAAAGCCTGTGAAGTATGATCATCTGACATTATGTAAATAATATTGGGACCATGATCATCTTCCTTAACATTGCAAGATGAAAGTAAAAAGGGAACAGAAAGACTGAAAAGAAAACCTGATTTGTAATTATTATTCATTTTTTTTAATAATTATTATAGCTGAAACAATCGAAATAAATTATCAGATAAAAGTATGAATCTTATAAAAGTAATTTTTAACTTGATTTATTGCTGTATATTAAATTTTAAACTCTTAATGTAAAAAATCAGACATTTCGATTTATTTTATATTAATCAGTCTTTTAAGGTCATTCTAAAACAAGAAGATTACATATTTGATCTAAAATCACAAAAAATGTTGTCAAATTCATTAATATGCATTATTCCTTATACTATATGAAAGATAATTATCACCTAAATATATATTGAGTAAAGTAATTAGTAATAAATTTGCAGAAAATCTTATTTAAATGGTAACATGATATGTTAACTAAAAAATTAAAATATTTAGGCATTCTAATTTCTTCCGTTTTTATCCTTTATTCATGTCAGGATATTCAGGATCAGGAGAAGTATCAACACCCGGAATGGCTGGTAGGTAAATTATATACTCAGTTAAAATCGGTCGAAAACACATCTGTATTTGTCAGAGCCCTGGAACTCACCGGATATGACACAATTGTAGATGTCACAGGTAGCTTCACCATATTTGCCCCCAGCGATGAGGCCTTTGCTGCCTATTTCTCTGATAATCCGGAGTATGGCAGTTCTGTTGAGAACATTCCGCCAGATGATTTATTAAAATTGGTAAAGTATCATATAATCCAAAATGCCTGGACTAAGGACCAGATTCAATCGGCTGATATT
>JAGLSB010000253.1 GCA_023135955.1 Bacteroidales bacterium
TAGTACACTCAGAAAATCGAAACCTCCTGAGACTCTTCAGTGCTGATAAGATAGCTCTCCGCCTTGTAGCTTTGCCAGGCTTACGATCAAATATTATTTAGACTGTTATTTGCTATCAAAATATTTATAATTTTATTGAAAGTTCTAATTGTCCTCCTAAACCAAGTTGAACAATTTTTTGAAGAGTTGAAATTCGAACTTCCTTTACATTGTTTTCAATTTTTGAGATATAGGATTTTGTTGTCCCAACTTTTTCTGCTAGTTCTTCCTGTGTTAATCCTTTTTCAAGTCTGGCTTCGTGAATTAAAGCACCAATTTTAAAGTTTTTATAACCGGCTTCAAGTTCATCGCGTTTTGTGATCCCCCGTTTTCCGTAGTGTTTGTCCTTGAATTGTTCAAGTGTCGTTATATTACTTTTTTTCGTTTTCATATTCTTCTTTTATTTTAAGAGCCTTTTCAATTTCCTTTTTTGGTGTCTTTTGTGTTTTCTTTTGAAAGCCTTGAGCCAGAACTACTATTTGTCCATGATCAAAAAAACAGAAAATACGAATAATATCTCTTCCAAACTGTATCCTTATTTCATAAAGTCCGTCAGTATTCTCAATGTGCTTGAGGTAGGTCTCTGGAATTCTTTGAATTTCTTCTATCAAGTCAAAGGTCCAGATTATCTTATCTTTCACTTTATCTCTCTGTTTCAGGAAAAACTCTTGAAAATAATCCTTGTAAAATATGATAGTCCTATACCTCTTATTCTTGACCATGAAACAAAGATATTAAAAGTTGCACTAAAGTACAACTAATTATTTGATATTATGACGAAAAATAAATGAAGAGCCTATGTGAATAGTTGCAATAATTCCGGATATAAAAATATTTTAGCAAGGTCCCAAATAATATTTTTATGAAGTTCGGATAAGTGAAAGAATAATTGATAAATATTTTTATTTACTATAATTAAAGCTTACCTCCTAATCATTTGAAATAGAAAAGGTTTTGCTTTGGAATAAAAAAATGTTAATTTCATAAATCTTCTAAAATCAAACTAACTTCAACAATGAAACTTGAATCCGTCCTTTCAAACCTCAATTCCTTTGAAAAGAATTCTTTCCTCAAAATAATTGATACAATAATTTCCAACAATCCGAAAAATGCAAAGGAAATAGATAAGATTCTTAGTGATGCATCAAAGGAGCTAAAGAATATTGACAGCATTAATATTTCGCGAATATTCACACTTATTGAAGATGAATACCAGGACTATATTAAATCAGAATTTGTAAACCTGGATTCTCAGCTAGATATCGTAACAGATATTCTTACAAGAGATGGAAGATGCATTGCGAGGCATGATTGGTTTGCGCGACTGTATGAAAGTGAGATTAATGCATTGGGAAAAAGGTTGAAAAAGTTTAATAAGGATCTGCAAGCAGAAAGTTCTGAAATAGACACATTAAGAAAAAGGGATTACTTAATCTATAGGAATTGCGTTCATATTGCATTATGCAATGATGATCAAAACAACCAAGAGAGGAAAATAACCAAGGATGAACAATCAATTTTAATTGAATTAGCTAAAAGCCTTGAGCTTTCACAAGAAGAGACAAAGCTTATCAATTATTCCGTGTTGTCTATTGAAAAAAGAAATATTGAAGAAGTAATAAATGAGCTGAGATTGATTGGAGTTATTTTTGACTCGAAAAAAAACAAAACCATTTATGTCCCCCAGGAGATCGTTAGTGTTTTAAGAAATATCAGGGGAAAAGAGATCGCTAATAAATTTTACAGAAGAGTACTCCGTCAAATAAGGGAGCCGATTATAAATATTGCTTGTAGAAAACATAATATTGATTGGAAACTTCCAGTTGAGGTGAAAATTGAATTTATAATATCAGAAGGGATTTCCTTTTCAAATTTATTAATTAATGACCTTTTTAAGGAAGGAGCTAATGTTACCGAAAAGAAAAGATATTTTAATGAGCTAACTGAAAAAGGACTTAAAATCTCACCTTCTATTAAAGGGGTAACTATTGAAGATAAGGTTGAAAATCTTATTTTTTACTTCAATGACCTTGAAAGGGAGGAAAAAGTGAGCATTTCCTTTGATGGTTATGAAAAGCTGATTTTAGATTTGAAAGAATCTCTTCCACATGTAAATAAAAAACTTAAATCGGTATTTGAACTTCAGGAAGAGAATGTTATGAATAGCAACTATCTGCTTGATTATAATTTGAAACCTCAGGATATTCTTGATATTATTCCGGAGGATGATCTGAAGAAGTTTATTGATGAAAAGGGCATCAAATCAAGAGGGGATTCAATTAGTAAGATTTTGGAAAATTATAAGGACTCAGAAAACCTTTACCTAGAGAATTATGAAAATATTGCATTTAGAAATTATAGTGCTCTTAAAGAAAATGGAATCCAAATTCCCGAGGCTCAATTGGGAATCAAATTTGAAGATCTTACAAAGACAATCTTTATAAAACTTGGCTTTAATGTAGATGAAGAACTTAGGAAGAAATTAAATACTGCAAAAGATAAAATTGATATTGTTCTGAATATTGGGAAAAATGAGATAATTGTGGTTGAATGTAAATCAGTTAAAGACAAAGGATTTAATAAATTCAGTTCTGTTTACCGCCAGTTAAAAGCATACTGGGATTTGGCAACTAAAAAGGAATATAGAGTGATTAAATCAATATTAATAGCCCCGGATTTTACAGATGATTTTATCAATGAATGCGAATTGGAATATGAGTTAAACCTTTCACTTATTACCGCAGAATCTCTAAGTGCAATTTATAATGGGTTCAAGAATTCAAAAATGAAAGAGTTGCCATATAAATTGTTAATGCGGGATGTTCTTATCCAATCCGAGAGAATACTCAAAGTAATTAAATAGATGAAGCCAAAAGCATTCACCAGACTTTTTCTGAACGAAAAATTCATCCTGTTTTTAATAATCTTAAATGCACTAACAATTATGATGGCTGCATTTACAGGATTACACCAAAACTTCTATAAAATAACTCTCATTTTAGATAATTTAATAACTGCTCTCTTCATTGTGGAGATGATAGTTAAGTTAAAGGAATTAAAAGTATCAGGTTATTTCGGTGTGAACTGGAACATCTTTGACTTTATTTTAATTGCCATATCTATTCCGGCATTCATTTCATGGATTTTTAATTTACCCTTAACCGGATTAAGTTTTTTCTTAATATTCAGAATTCTAAGAGTGTTTAAATCATTTCGATTCATAAAGTTTGTGCCTGGTATGGGTGATCTGATAAAAGGTGTTCAAAGAGCCTTAAAAACCTCAATGGTGATTATCCTGGGTTTTTCTATTTACTTATTTGTAATTGGGATATTAAGTTGTTATATGTATAGAGGAATTGATCCTGGTCATTTCGGGAATCCGCTGAAATCTTTTTACAGCATATTCGGAATATTTACCATGGAAGGGTGGGCAGAGATTCCAGGAATCATTTCTGCAAATTCTAGTCCTATTATTGGATTACTTACAAAGCTTTATTTTGTGTTTATTGTTGTTACCGGGGGGATATTTGGACTTTCATTGGTAAACTCAATTTTTGTTGAGGCTATGTTGAGTGATAATACGGTTGATATTCAGGATAAGGTTGATGAGATTGATAGGAAGATTGATTTGTTGATGTCGGAGATGAAGAGGGAGGAGTAATCCTGTGATTATTGTAAGATGTTGATTAACTTGGCGTTATTAAGGAATAGTATATCCTTATAAATTTCTTAGTCTGTTTATTCAAGGTATAGTTCATATTGATAACAAATTAGAATAATGGCAAAAACACCAAAAGATGGAAGTTTAATCTATCACCTAACATCTCTTGATAACTTGGAGAGCATCTTTCAAAATGGATTACTTTCTAGAGATGCAGTAAGAGATTTTGTCGATGTTGCTGATGAAGATATTATAGAACACAGAAGGCTAAAAGGACTAAATAATCTTGTCCCATTTCATTTCTTTGGGGCTAATCCTTTTGATGGTTCTGTTCAGTTAGGTCATCCTGATAAAAAGTTTGTTTTTATTACACTTCAAAGAAAATATGCAAGATCAAAAGGGTTTAAAATACTTCCTAAACATCCGTTATCACTTACTGATTGTAATCTTATCGATTATGATGGAGGAATGAAAAAGATAAATTGGGATAAAATGGCAGAGCGAGATTATTCTGATAAAGAGTGTAAGGAAATTTGTATGGCTGAATGTTTGACGGATACGAAAGTTGATGCAAAAGACTTCTTTGCAATTTATGTCCCTGATGAAGCAGCTAAGGATTCAGTGGTTGAATTACGTGATAGAATAGTTGGATCGACAAACTCCTTTTATGTGGATGTTTTAAGTTATATATTTGTATAATGATAAGTTGCACGACAGGAAATATACTTGATTCATCTGCAGATGCAATAGTTAACACAGTAAATTGTGAAGGCTATATGGGAAAAGGTATTGCTTATCAATTCAAGCTAAAATATCCTAAAAACAATTTAGAATATGAAAAACAATGTAGGGTTGGTAACTTTAATATAGGATCGATACTTGCATTTAATGAATCAAACAAATTAATACTAAATTTCCCAACCAAAGATAAATGGAGAAAAAAATCAGAATATTCCTACATAAAAGAAGGACTAAATACGTTAGTCCAGAGATTGCCAAACCTAAGTGTTAGATCGATTGCCTTTCCCCCTCTAGGATGTGGTAATGGAGGCCTTGATTGGGGCAGGGTTAAGGAAATTTTAATTAGTGAGCTTTCTCCATATAAAGATGAATATGATTTTATTTTATACGAACCTTCAACAAATATAAACAGAGTAAAGAATATAAAGAAAATACCTAAATTAAATGCATCCCATTTAATCCTGATGAAACTTAAAATCGGGCTTAATAAGTTTAATAAGACAAGGTTACAGAAAGGTGCCTTTTTGATAAATATATTTTCACATGAAGAATATTTTAAATTTAATGCTTATAATTATGGGCCTTATAATCATTCTTTAGATATAATTAGCCGTGATATAAGGGAATTTCAAGAATATTATAATTATACAACGGAACAAGCATTTGAAGCAGCAAAAAAAACTTTAGTAAGTGATAGTGTAAATGAAAAATTAAAAAAATTCAGTTTACCTGTTTTAAATGCAGTTAAATTCTTAAATGATATTGAATCCGATCGAGAAGTAGAGTTAATTACAACAATACTCTATATTATACTGACAAAAAGGACCGCTTCTCCGGATTTATTGCCCAATGAGTTTGAGAAATGGTCTAAAGACAAAGCTAATAGATTCTCAACGGATGAGATTAAAGATGAACTAGATTTTCTTAGGTCAAAAGGTTTAGTAATTAATTCTTTAATGGGCGTAGAACTAAATAATACCTTGCCCAATATTGTGTATAAGTAAATGGCATTAAGTGTAGCGAATTCATGCTTCCTGCCTTGCGTTAAGCTTGTTGTAACTCGACAAGGAAAAGTCTTGGAATCCGACGCTCATTGAAGCAAAAGTTAGCAGATGTAAAAAAAGATCTTCCATGGTATTAGAGGAATGCCCTAACGGGAAAAAGTAAAATTTAGAAGGCTATATTGATTAAAAATGCATGTAATTATGTATGTAGTAAATATAAAACCCCGTAAAACATTTGTTCACAGGGCTTTAGAATCATCACAAGTGATCCCACCGGGATTCGATTTCTAAATTCAATATATTGTTTGACTAATCAGACGGAATCTTATTAATTATCTGGATATAATATCTTGAGTGCTTGAGACCAATAGAACAGTGCCTCACCCTGAGCTACAAATTTTAAGCGTTTGTTCAAATAGTTATGTTCCGGATTGCTAATCAGAAAATCGGTAAGTGGGATATCTGAGCTAAATTTCGGAAAATCTTTTTTATAGTCTTTTAGAATCATTGCTGCAAGTAAAGCAGCTTTAGAACTTGCAAGCTTTGCATCCATTAATCCAAAGTTCCCAACAAAAACAAAATGCCGGAATTGGTTTATACCGGTATTTATTTCCCGAAGAGGTATGCTTTCTTTAGTTTGAGATAAATTAACAATGCCTGAAATCAGTAAGGATGTTTTAATAATGTCCCAAAGAACTTGATCATCAGATTCAATTTTTCTTTCCGGTCTATATTCAATTCCCTGTTTAACCGATTTGCGGAATGATTGTTTTACAACCTCAACATCCGTAAATTCATCAAACAAACAACCAATATCAAATAGCTGCTTCATAATTTCCTTCTCCTTCTCGATCCCATAAGGAACTCCTGTAGTGTTTGGGGCAAAAGCGGTTAGTTTATCGCCTATAATTGAATCGATATTGGGCATTTTTACTGAAAGATTTTCACCATCCAATAAAAGCCATTCTGTTTTTATAGGTTTTTCTATCAGTA
>JAGLSB010000254.1 GCA_023135955.1 Bacteroidales bacterium
TAATATTGAAATTAAAGGAAATTGGAAAAATGAAGCTGTCTTTATTGAAGGGACAGGACAAATTACTTTTTCAGGAACATCAGATCAGGAAATCAGAAATGGATCTGGGGAAACATTTTACAATTTGTTAATTAATAAATCTGGTGGAAGCATTACTTTAAATGATAATGTAATGGTTACATCAACTTTGACGATGACAGATGGGAAGATTGTTGCATCAGCAGGAACTCTTACTTTAGGTTCAAGTCTATTAAATGAGGGGACCCTTATTTATACTTCCGGATTAATTGATGGAAATTTTAAACGTTGGGTAAATTCCAGTGGCAATTTTCTTTTTCCTGTTGGAGCAAATGATAGTTGTCAGGTACTGGAAGTTACATTAGGTACATTTAGTTCTGGTGGAACATTATCGGCCAGTTTTAATTCTTCTCCACCAGGAAACGAAGGTTTGCCTCTGGATGATGGTTCAGAAACTATTTACAATACTTTTAATGAGGGATTTTGGATCCTTACTGATGAAGATGGCTTTAGTCTGGGAGTTGGAAATATTTATAACCTTTTACTTGATGGATCTGGGTTCACGTCTTTTTCTATCTTGGCTGATACCAGAGTACTTACCCGGTCGGCCAGTTTCGAAAACTGGGAAACATCTGGAACCCACGATGCTGCCGTAGGAAGTGTTGCAAAGAGAACTGGCATTTCTATTCTTCAGGCTGAATATGCTCTTGGAGATACCACTGATTGTATTGGTCCTGTTACTTCTTCTATCAGCGGGACAAATGAGGTTTGTTCTAGTGCTACGGGGATTAGCTATTCTGTTACAGATAATCCACCTAATACATATAACTGGACAATATCGGGAGGTACAATAGCATCTGGAGATGGAACAAATTCAATTACTGTGGACTGGGGTGATGTAGGAACTGAAAATGGAAATGTCAGAGTGGTTGAGACCAATAATTGTACAAGTGGTGAAGCGGTTGATTTTCCTGTTATTGTACATTCTGTAGCTCCTTCCGAAATTATTGGCAGCACCTCTATCGCTGAATACTCAAATGGTGTTTCTTATTCAGTTACGGGAATCGCAGATTATATATATAATTGGACAATATCAGGAGGTACACTAGCATCAGGAGATGAAACAAGTTCAATTACTGTGGACTGGGGAAGTGTGGGTACCGGTACGGTAGGTGTAGTTGCTCAAAAACCTGGTTGTGATGCTGCTTTTTCAGTTCAAATTGAAGTTGATAAATACATTATAATTGAGAGTATAGCAACAGGGGATTGGTCAGCCACCTCAACCTGGGATTGTGGATGCATCCCCCTTTCTACAGATGATGTTCGTATAAATTTTGGCCATACAGTTACTCTTTCTGATGGTGGAGGTACCGAAATCGGTAATCTGATAATTAGTACAGGAGGACAGATAAATTCCAATAATACAGCGTTTACAATACATGGAGATTTAACTGTTAATGGCACTTACATAGGCGGCACCAAAGCCCTGACACTTGACGGGGCTATTAGAGATATTGATGGAACAGGTACTATTACAGAAGGAATGAATCTTTCTACCGGTCATAAATGTATCTCAAGTTTCGCAAATCTTACAATTAGTTCAGGAGACATAAGTTTAGGTAATGGTGCAATAGTTCATAACCAGGGAAGTATTACTATTATTGATAATATTACTGGTGGAGATGCATTGACCAAATGGATAAATGATGTTGACGCCTCCTTAAATATTGGTGGCTCACTAATGGCTACAGGAATATTGGATGCTTCCGCAACAGGCAATACCATTAGTTACGATGGCATAATTGCACAAACTATTAAAACACCCCAGTCAAGTTACTATAATCTTTCTGCTGAAGGTTCTGATACAAAGAGTCTTGTTTCAAATTTGGATGTTGATGGTAATATTACCATTTCAGGTACAGCTGTACTTGATGTTACTGCTGCAAATAATTACTCTATAAACCTAGGGGGTAACTGGAATAACTCAGGTGGAACATTTGATGAACAATTGGGCTCAGTAATTTTTGATGGAAGCGATAATGACACTATTTCAGGTGCAGAAACATTTTACAATTTAACGGTTGCTAAATCTGGAGGAGCATTAATTCTAAATAATGATATTATTGTTTCCAACTCACTAAGTATGGAGTCCGGGAATATCGATACCCAGGTAAATAAATTGACATTAGGTACGAGTACTGCAAATATTGGCACCTTAAACTTTACTTCTGGTACTATTATTGGAAAGTACGAGAAGTGGTTTGATGCCGGATCAACAGGTTCGGGCAAGGTTTTTCCAATTGGAACGGTTGATTTTTACAGACCAGCCACTCTTACATTTAATGCAATTACCGGAGGTTCTCTGATTTCAGAGTTTATTGCCAGCGATCCCTTAATTAGAAATCTACCTATTACTGAATCAAATGGCTACTCTGTAACAGATCAATATCTTGAGGGATATTGGGATTTCACTGCTGCTAATTCATTTGCAAGTACAAATTATAATCTTCATCTAGCTGCAACAGAGTTTACTACTTACACAATAGATCCTGAAACAAGAATCATAAAAAGTACAGATGGTATCAATTGGCATTTTGACGGAACCCATTCAGCTGCATCATCACCGGATTGTTACCGAAATGGGCTTACAGGGGGTATTTCAACATCACAATTTGCAATTGGTTTTGCTCCAAATACCTGGACAGGAAACACTGATTCTGACTGGCATGATGCGGCAAATTGGGCAGGCAGTATTCCAATCAGTACTGAAGATGTATTTATTCCCTCTTCCGGGATAACAAATTATCCTGTTATAACTTCATCAGCTGATTGCAAAAACATTGAAATTGATGAATCTGCAAGTTTAACTTTAACTTCTGATGCAGGTACTGTAGCTTCGCTTATAGTTTCGGGATCTTCTGTTGGTAATGCTACATATGAAAGTTACATTACGGCTCAGCAATGGCATATTTTGTCTACACCTTTAGAGGGCCAATCAATTGATGATTTTCTGGCTAACTCTGCAAATAATATCCCTACCAGAAATTCGATTTATGCAATAACCGATTATGATGAAAATCCGGGAAGCTGGAATGCTTTCTTTGCTGCGACAGGGAATGGAATTTTTGATACTGGCAAAGGTTATTTGGTGGGGCGTTCGAGTCCGGATGGTACGGTAAGTTTCACTGGTACAATAGCTGATGAAACAGTCACAGTTCCTGTAACAAGTACCGACAGGGGTTGGAATTGTATTGGCAATCCCTTTACTTCTGCTATTGGAGCTAATGACCTTGCATCGAGCACTTCTGATTTTCTTGCTGTAAATAGTGGGCTTCTTGATGCCAGTCATACTGCCCTTTATCTTTGGGATGAGCAAGCAGGTTATAATGGAACCCAAAATAATTACAAAGTAATTGGAAATTCAGGGTATGAAGATCCCGAACTTTTACCAGGTGTTGGAAATGATTATATTCAAGCGGGTCAGGGATTTTTAATCAAGGCTGCATCCTCAGGAAATATAAGTTTTACAGAGGCTATGCAATATCATGATGTAGGTAGTCAATTATTGAAATCTAAAAATACTTCATGGGACGGATTTAAACTAATTGCACAAAAAGATGAGGATATTCGTTACTGTATTATAGCTTTCAATGAAAATATGACAAGAGGGCTCGATCCTTCATACGATGCAGGGATACTGAAAACTGCTGGAAAATTTGCAATCTATACCAGGTTAGCAGAGGATGACTATGATGTGGATTTTGAAATTCAGTGTTTGCCTGAAAGTAATTCTGATGAAATTATAGTTCCGGTTGGACTGGATATACCTGAGGATGGGCTTGTAAAATTTAGCCTTGGTGGAATTATATTAGATAAAAAGAAGTCAGTGGTGCTTGAAGACAGAGAATTAAATAACTTTGTAAGTTTAAAAACGGAAGAAGATTTCTATGAAACAAATCTTTCAGTAAATAATACCGGGCCAGGAAGATTTTTTCTTCATTTAGGAAATAATGGAGATGATGATTCTGCTAATAAGGAAAAGAAGCAAAACAAATACAAGGCATACTGGGATGGTTCACAAATCGTTCTCAAAAGTAAATCTCCATCATCATCAAAAATTAATTTAATTGATATGAATGGCTGGGTTCTTTCAGAATATTCATTACATCAGATACTGGAAACTTCTCTCAAAGTTCCAAATAAAAGCAAAGGAATTTACTATCTGAGGATTTTTGAAGAAAATGAAGTAACAATTCTGAAGGTACACATTTTTTAATTCTGCAATTTCTTCGATGAGCCATAAATAATTGCTTTATCGCCAAAATCTCCGAATTTCTTTTCAAAAAATTGCTCGAGTAAGGGATTTTCATGCCCAACGGTCCAAATTATATTTGGAACACCTTGTTCTACCTGGAGAAGAGAAGCTTTTCGGATCATTTCCATAGGAATAGACAGACTTTCTCTATACTCCTTCTTAATAAACAGATTGTTATATTCTAATGTATCGGGACTGTTCCAGTATATCATTAGCCATCCGATGATTTTATTTTTAAATTTTAATGCCAGACTCGTATGAAATGCAATTCTTTCCTGATGATAAAAAGGGGAGAGGTTATCAGGATAATAGTCAGAAAATTCCTGTTCATCCATTATTTCTTTCTTTTCTTCAGGAGATATCCATGACCAGGGAATAATTTCATAACCTTCAGGAAGACTTACATTATCTTTCCATGGTATATTTATTACGCGGGCAGTATCTGTTTTGAATATCTGCATTAGCTTAGCAGGTTCTTCCCAACCCAATCTTTTTACCATTCGTTTGGTTGTTTCCGAGCTCTCCCAGCTTGACCAAATATAGCATCTTACTTCATCAAAGCCTTTCTGACTCAATATTTGTTCCGTTTTGACAAGCATTTCAGTCCCAATGCCTGAATTTCTATGCTTAGGATCAATATAAAAAGAAAATATTTCAGAATATTTTTTTCCTGAATCAAATTCAGAAATGCATAGGCCAACTAAATTATCATCCTTTGTAACAGAAACCGCCATAATAGGATTCTTGATTTCAACTGATTGAATCTGTTTGCGAATATTGGGAAAGGTATATTTTTCCAGGTTTTCCATTACAAACTCAACGGTCATATTGAAACTTGCTTTGTATGTATAATCACTCATGATTTATCTATTTAGAATACAAATATACGATCATCTATTAATTTGAGAAAAGATATTGTTAAGGAAGTGGGGGAAAGTGAGTGAAAGTGAGTATTAGTGAGTGAAAGTGAGTTTAGTAATTACGCTCCACTCCATTACTCCACCACTCAATCACTCAACATTCCCAATATTACTCAATAATTAATTTCTCCATGACTACTTCATCACTCTTCCTTAATTCTATTTTATAATTACCTTTTGTAAGGTATATTTTTCCATTATCTGCAGGTCTAAGTTCTTTTAGCTTTTCATTCTTTTTCGACACCTTTTTTAGTAAATCTTCAGAGATACTTAGATCATAACTAAAACTTTGCAGCCCTCTGGAACTTGATATAGTTTTAGTGTTCAGTTTCTCGTTTGATTCTGTATAGATTGTAAAACTAAGTTCATCCACTGATTTTGTATAGCATGAAATGATTAGCTCAGGTTCAATGGCTTCGCTATAATTGCTCCATTGCATTCCCCAATTCGGGCTATATCTTTGTATATCGGGAGGAAATAATACCAATGTTTTATTTTTTATCTTCGGAAGCTTCTGTACTCCTGAAACATCAGCAATATAGATTGATCTTCCATGGGTTCCTAATATCAAATCAGACTTATCGGGATGAATTGCCAGGTCATGAACTGGTGCATCGTGTAAGCCCTTTGAAAATGCCATAAAATCATTACCGGCATCTATTGAAACATATACTCCGTGATCGGTTCCAACGTAAATTATGTTTTCATTAATAGGATCTTCTTTTACAACATTCAGCGGTTCCAGAGGAAGGTTATTGCCTATTTGCTTCCAGGTATTGCCATAATCTTCAGAAACAAATATGTATGGATAAAAGTGATCCCATCGGTATCCATTTAAACTCACATAAACTCTGCTTTCCTTATGCTTACTAGCAAATATCTGACTTACCCACATTTTTTCTGGTAAGCCTATGGAAATATCTGTCCAGGAATCCCCACTATTCTGACTAACATATACTGCTCCATCATCTGATCCTGTATAAAGGAGTCCGAACTTTAGTTCTGATTCGTAAACTGAAGTAAGCGTTCCGTATGATACATTTCCTTTCATTCCCCCATTCGTGAGATCTGGTGAGATGGCTTCTAGATCATCGCCTTTATTCATACTACGATATAGTCTGTTAGCACCATAATATAGAATATCCTGATTATGTCGGGATAGAAATATTGGCGTCTCCCAGTTGAATCGCAGTGGTCTTTCGCCCAATTCATGTACAGGCTTAATTCTTACCTTATCTTTGGTCTTTGTGTTATATCTGTAATAAAATCCAAATTGAGATCCTGAATAAATAGTTGAATTATCTCTCCAGTCAACTTCAACCATCATACCATCACCACCTCCAATTCGCTCATAATTGTCACGGCCGCGTAGAAACCATGAATCTTCCGGATTATCAGTTGATGGTCCGTACCAAACACCATTATCTTGCAGTCCACCATAAACATTAT
>JAGLSB010000255.1 GCA_023135955.1 Bacteroidales bacterium
ATGAAATCAAATCTGTTTCAACACAAGCATAAATTTGAACTCGAGAAAGGAGGATATCTGCCTGAATTAGAGATAAAGTATCATACGGCAGGAAAGCTTAATAAGGACCGCTCCAATGTAATTTGGGCATGCCATGCACTTACCGCCAATTCTGATGTTTTCGAATGGTGGCCCGGACTTTTTGGGAAAGACGATTTCTTCAATCCGGATGAATATTTTATTATATCGGCCAATATAATTGGCTCATGTTATGGTAGTACCGGACCACTTTCAATAAATCCGGAAACTGACATGAAATACCATCACGATTTCCCTGAAATTACGGTGAAAGATATGGTAAAAGCGCATCAATTATTACGAGGAAATTTGGGCATTGATAAGATTCATCTCCTTATTGGAGGCTCTCTTGGTGGACAGCAGGCTTTGGAATGGGCCATTCAGGAGCCCGAAAAGATTACTAATCTAGCTCTAATAGCAACGAATGCACGCATGTCGCCTTGGGGAATAGCTTTTAATGAATCGCAAAGAATGGCAATTTCTGCCGATCCAAGTTGGAAAGAAGCAAAGGATGATGCCGGAAGCAATGGTTTAATGGCTGCTCGTTCAATTGCTTTGCTTAGCTATAGAAATGCAGTTACTTATAATACCACCCAATCGGAGGATGATAATGACCTTCCCGATACTTTCAGGGTGGAGAGTTATCAGCGTTACCAAGGGGAGAAATTAGTTAAGCGATTCAACAGCTTTTCATACTGGAATCTTTCTAAAGTGCTGGATTCTCATAACGTAGGCAGGGGGAAAAGAAACATTCGTGATGCACTAAGAAGCATCAAAGCAAGAACAATAGTAATAGGTATTGAAAGCGATTTACTTTTCCCGATAAGTGAACAGAAATTCCTTGCAAGTTATATTCCAAATGCAATATATAAAAGAATTTCCTCCCTCTATGGACATGATGGATTCCTGATTGAAACCGAAAAACTTGCTGAAGCTTTTCAGAAGTTCCTGGGAAAACGAACAATTATGAAATTAAATGAAGTGGCAGCCTGGAATCATCTAACTTTTGGCCATGATCGATTTTACTTGTACTCCATTAAGTCGTCCTAGTTTACCACTTATGGATCCAAATTCATCGGTAGTACCTTCGAGAACTATAGATATAACAGAAATTTCCTTATCGCGCAAAGGAATTCCTTGTCGGCCAAGGATGAACTGACTGTGCGATGATAATATTTCATTAATTTTAGAGATAGATTGAGAATCTTCGATCAGAATTAACAAACTGCCTATCCGTTTTTCCATGATTTTTGCTTTTATTTCCACCAGGGAACTGATTCTACTGTATCTTGTTCTTTTTCCTTATTATAGTCCTCCCACCCCGACTTAAAATATTGAAATGAAGGTTTGAATTTCTCCAACCCTATATCTAGTCCACTTGACTCAGGAATTCTTTTATCACCCCAATTACATACCTGCTCAAGATCTGAGTCATAATGAAACCACTTACCTGTAAAGGAATTATTTATAAATGTATATTCCTCAGAATCAATATCATCGTAATATAAAGTTTCTGTCTTGTCGAGATAAAAATTGGTTCGAAATTCACCCTGAAAAATTCCACTGTGCAAACAGGACTTATTTTCATAAAAAAGGAAATCTCCATTAATAAAACCCAACCTGATACTTGAATCAGTACTTCCAGACTCAAACCCTACTTCATAAATTATTATAGATCCCTGGAACTCACAGACGCTATTCTTAACCATCGATTTACCATAAACCAAATACTCATAAGGATTATCATAATTATGAATAATGGAATTAAAATGAATCTGGATCCTTTCAAAGTCTTCGCCAATAAATCCTAATCGTTCATCTTGAGAAAGCTGACCGCTCCAAAGGAATCCAACATCGGTATAACTTAAATAGTTAATGATATAATTATTAGCTGTATCGGATGAAATTGAATCCTGAGTTGTATTGCCAACCTGTCCCTTTAGGTTCAAGAAAGCTATGAGCATCCCTAGAATTGCTAATGTCCTTATCATAAAAAAAGTATTTATCAGATTTTCAAAAATAATGTAAATAAAGGAATTATTAGTAATCAGAACTTATGAATAAGACATAATACAAAAAGTGAGCCTAAGCTTATATGATTTGTCTTTGCTCAAATAAATACTAATCTCGTAATGCTCCGAATGGAGTATTTCTATAATCCTACCTTTCATATCAAAAATATTATCTTTGAGCAAAATAAAACAAATTATGATTTTTAAATATCGAAGAATTTTTGGCTTTTTCAGGATCCTTTTGGGAATAACTTTTACCTCTTATGCAGCTTACTACTATTTTCAGGAGAATGATCCTATATCAGAAGATTCAATGACCATGCTTTTTGTGTTAGTGTTTTTTCTGATGTACTCTTTCTCTTCAATCCGGAATGGCATTAGAGAAATAAATGAAAATATGCCCGCATTTAATTTATTGAGGTTCTTTGAGGCAGCGATGAACGGTTTTATCGGACTTTACTTTCTGATTCTGATCTTTACTCTTGAACTTCTACCAACTGTGAGATTTCTTTTCCTGATAATTGACGTCGCTATTGTTATAAGTATGGTACGCGATTTAAGAATTATTAGCATTCAATATTTTGACAGAAAGAGACAACGAACCAATAAAAACTAATAATATGAAAACTATACTAGCTTCCATTCTTATGGCAATTTTGATCATGTCATGTAAACCGAATACTGAAACTAATATCCCTGTGGCTAATGAAAAGGCTGAAATTTCAGAATTAAATTTCATTCATACTGTTTTCTTTTGGTTAAAAGAAGATGTTACAGATGATCAAAGGAAATTATTTGAATCGGGTATGAATAACCTGGGGAAAGTAAGCACAATTGGGAAATATTACATAGCAACGCCAGCGGATACAGATCGGGAGGTAATAGATAATTCCTATGACTACGCATGGATTGTACATTTCAAAGATGTTGTTGATCAAGCTAGCTACCAATCTGATTCTCTTCACCTTGAGTTTATCGATAAATATAATGCTTTATGGGAGAAAGTAATGGTTTATGACAGCGAGGTTACCGAACAAAGTGAATAAATTGGCTGCATTGGTATTTGCTATTGCCGGATCTGTAAAATTAGCTCTTGGAACTCCTCTGGAAGGAATTTTGATACAGGGAGATCAGACTTTAGTCTATACATTGACAAACAGAACTGTTATGGGAATTTCATTTTTATGGAAAATGCTATTTGGTCTAGGAATCATTTTTCTGGCTATTCCTGGTTTTAATCACCCAAAAACAGGGAAGATTATTCCTTCTTTGGGTATTCTTTTCGGATTGGCAATTGTAATAATTAATTTCCAGGCGTTTCCACACGAACCAGAACAGGTGGATCTTCTGGGAATAGGTCCATTTGCACCTGTTTGGCACTTACTGATGGCAATTATTATTGCTTTATCAGGGAATTGGGTGAATGGAAAGCTATCTGATTTAAGCAAATAGTTATCAACCTTTTTTTGCCTTTACAAAGTAGGCTATCTTTTCAAGAGAGGTAATCATATCGTACTCTTCAAGATATACATGATCAGGCACATTTAACGGAACAGTTGTAAAATTTAGGATGCCTTCTATACCTCCATCAATAAGTTTAGCCACAGTATCCACAGCAGCATCTGCAGGCACAGTTAATAAAGCTATTAATATATTATGGCTCTTAACCATATCATTAAAATCGTCTATCGAATAACATTTTACGCCAACAAACTCACGACCTGCTTTATCTGGATCTATATCAAAAGAAGCAACAATATTTAACTTCGATCTTTTACCCATAAAATAATGAGTAACTGCTCTACCAAGGTTTCCTATTCCAATAACAGCAACATTTAATCCTTCATCAGAATCAAGAATGCTTCCAATAACCATTATCAATTCATTCACATCATAACCTTTTCTCTGACTACTGCTATATCCAATAAACATAATGTCGCGACGAACCTGAACAGCTGTAATATTGTGTAAACCTGCTAGTTCATGTGAATAAATATGAGTTTTTCCTTGTGCAAGACAGTTCAATAAGGTTCTTCTATATTCACTTAATCTTTCAACAGTTTTTTCGGGCAATATTTTATTTCTCATAAATTTTATTTTTGCCATAAAATCAAGCTTTTTAAATAATGTAACTATCTACTTTAAATTAGTCTTTAACAATTCATCAGGTAATATCGGTTTTTTCTTAATATAATACACAAAATGTACTTTATTTATCATCGATACTACTTTAACTTATCCTTGTAAACAAATATAATCAAGAAATAATAACTTCTGTTATAATTATAACATAATTTTAACAAATATCCATTCCGAAATGACTGAATATTACTCTCGGACTTATGTCGACAGAAGATTTTAATCGTCTAATTAATTAAAATTCTATTTATTTAAGACAAAATGTAGTCTTCCATGAATATAGGATGTAATTAATTAGACAAATTGCTAAATTTATAACAGTTCCGAATAAAAGACAAAAATAGGAACACAGATGAAGGAAAAATTCTAAAACAGTATCTAATTGACTTGTTTCCTATTGGCCAAAAAATACTGAATACATTTTTAGTATAAAATGTTTTAATAAATAAGGTTAATGAAAGACCTGTGAGTAAAATGAAAGTTTGGGCTGGAACAAACAAAGTGAAACTTTCATTACAATTCAAAAACCTTAAATATTCTAAGTTTTGAAACTTGTATGAAAATTTCACTTTGATTTTTTACAGATCATATGTAAAAAAAGCCGTATAATAACGGCTTACAAGAGATTTAAGAAGACTGCTGACGCAATTAATTAGAAAACAGTATATATAAATTACTACCTTCTTCCACGGTCATCATCAGACTTTTCGCGAGCCTGATTAACTCTCATGTTTCTGCCACCAAAATCTTTGTCGTTAAGACCTTCAATTGCTGCAGATGCTTCGCCATCATTAGGCATTTCAACAAAACCAAAGCCTTTACTACGGCCTGAGTATTTGTCTAAAATAATTTTTGCTGAAGAAACTTCTCCGAATTCTTCAAAAGCTTGTCTTAATTCATCTTCAGAAAGATTGTAATTAAGGTTACCTACGTAAATGTTCATAATAAAAAATAAAGTAAATAATTTGTTAATACTCACAAATGTAGCAAAATTTTAATACAAACCCTAAAAACAAGAAACCTTTATGTTTTTATGATAGATACTTTTGGAAATAAATCCATATATCTTGATAGTTATTCTAATCAACTATTCTATTAGATGTCAAATTTCCTCAATATAATATTTCCTCAAGCACCCAATTTGTGCGCGCTCCAGAAGTGCCTGAACTAGGGCATTTCCCTTGATCTAATAATTCATCGTTAATAGTCTGTATTAAGTTTGATTGGATATGCTTTGGAAGCTCAAAATGAAATTCTTCTATGCCTTTTTTGTCAGTCTCTAAAATTACTAATGCTTCTCCAAAACCTGGATATTTAACTTGTCCCATACTTCCAACAATTGTGGTCATATCCTTATCAGATACTTTGCCTGTATTGAATGACCAGTTACCTATTCCCAGGATTCCATTTTCAAACTTGAAGTTTGCTGTCACAATATCTTCCGCTTTATATATTCCTGATTGATTAGCTGAAAATCCTTTTGCCTCAGAAATCGGTCCGAATAAAAAATCCAGGAAATCGAGCTGATGAGACGCAAGGTCATAGAAATAACCTCCTCCGGCAATGTCCGGATCAACTCTCCAATTTTCCTCCGGTAGAGCTATATTATCAGGAATAAGTGTTTTATTCATTTCAATATTTACAAATCTAATATCGCCAATGATTCCCGAGTCTACAATCTCTTTTACTCTTAAATAGTTTGGTAATGTTCTTCTGTAGTAAGCTACAAAAAGAGGTAATTGTGCAGTTTCAAAAGCTTCAACCATCGAGATACATTCTTGATATGTCATGGCCATAGGTTTTTCCACATATGCTGCTTTCCCTGATTTTGCTGCTCTGATAGCATATTCAGCATGAGTTGATGGTGGTGTGGAAATATAAACGATGTCAATCTTGGGATCATTAAAAATCTGATCAGCATTATCAAAGACATTGGGGATGTTATGTCTGGCGGCATAATCTTTCGCCTTCTTTAAATCTCTTCTCATAACTGACCTAACAACGGAATCTTTGTTCTTATAGATTCCCGGAACGCTTTTTATCTCGCATACATCCCCTGCTCCAATAACTCCCCATGTAATTGGTGATTCAATTTTATTCATGACTTATTCATTTATATGTATCGGTATCTTAAATATTTCATCTCTTTTTCAATAAATAAATATAATTTAAAAAAGATTTTAAT
>JAGLSB010000256.1 GCA_023135955.1 Bacteroidales bacterium
TCAATGACAAAAGTTCCGCTACCTCCAATCTTAATAATTCCAAAATGTTCCTGGGCAAGACTAACAAATGTTCCAAGAATTATTCCTACTCCTGATCCAATAATTGAAATTAACCAACCTTCAGTGAGAAAAATATTTTTTAACTGAGATTCATTAGCACCAAGGTTTCTTAATGTCAGAATATCTTCTTTTTTATCAATAATAAGCATTGTAAGTGACCCAACAATATTGAATGAGGCAATAATAAGAATAAGGGTCAGAATTAAAAAAGTTGCCCATTTTTCCGACTTCATAATTCGGTATAAAACTTCATTCTGTTCATAGCGATTCAGGACATCGAAGCCATCTCCTACAATTAATTTAATTTGTTCCTGGATAAGCGATTTATCAAATTGATCCTTGATTTTTATCTCGAGAGATGTAACTTCTTCGGAATATTCAAGAAGATTTCTGACTGTTATTATTGGAAGAAGCACATACTTTGAGTCGTATTCTTGTTCAATACTGAATATTCCAGAAGGGAAAACAACAGCTCTATTGAATGAATTTGTCGGGTTTGTCATGCTTATTTCACCAGTTCTTTTAGGAACGTAAAAAATTAGAGGCTGGATAAAATTCAGACCTATTCTTAAGGAGTATGCAACACCCTGCCCAACAACCGCTAAAGGTTTATTGTTTTTTTCCAGCATAAAAATCCCTTCCCGCATCATTGTATCCACACCAGTTATGGAAGCATAATTTTCATCAACACCTTTCAGAATAGCAATAAACTGATGTTCATCGTAACGTATAAGTGCCGTTTCCTCAAAAATTTCAGAAACAGTTTCAACACCATCTATTTCAAATATTTTAGATTTATTGGCCTCTTCGGGAAGGAATGTCTTTCCTTCAATAATACTTATTTTAAGATCAGGATCGAAAGAATTAACCAGTGATTGGATAACCTGATCAAAACCATTAAAAACGGATAAAACAACAACAAGAGCAGAAACGCCAACAGCAACGCCTAAAATTGAGATCAGGGAAATAATATTGATTGCATTTCTTTTTTTCTTTGCAAACAAATATCGGCGCGCTATATAAAATGAAAAATTCACTGTATTATTTTATTGCTTTAACAATTAATCCTGTGCCAGTTTTATTTTTGATTTTTACATCAAGATAATTTAAAACTAAACTAAATGGAAACGTAATTAAGTAATAGACAGGCAGAATTATAAAAAAAGTTTTGCTAAAATTCAATAGACTGATAGGATATTTCATAGATAATTTCCATGAAATTTTACCCGGACAACCATAGGAATATCGTGTGGATATTTTCGAAAATCCTGCTGAGCGAAGTTTTTCTTCTATCTCATTAATATTATATCCATCTCGCACATGTTCATCAATGAAAGAATTCTCATGTTCATCATGTACATCAGAACCACCCTGATCGGAAGGTGTTGAAATCAAAAGTACCCCGTCTTTCTTTAAAGAAGCATAGAAATTCTGAAACACTTTAATATCATCTTCAATATGCTCCATTACATCCACAGACAAAATAAGTTTATACTTTTCTTTTTCTGAATACATAGTAAGATCGCCAACTGCAAATACAACTCGATCTGACATTGACGTATTGGAAATAAAACGATTACAGTCTTCGATCTGTTCTTCTTTAACATCAATAGCATAAATTTTGGCTTTCCTGAATTTTCTCCCAAGGAAATGTGTGTATTGTCCATATCCTGAACCTGCATCCAGAAAATAAGAATTTCCAGAGAGTGTCTTTTTCAGGTTTTTCAATTCTTTCTTAATATGCCAGGTTCTTAATAGAAGAAGATCAAGAAGTTTGTAGAAACTTATTCGCAAGAAAGAGTTTTTGTTAAAAACATTACCAAGGCTTCTTTTAATAGGGTCGTATTGCATGTTTTATTTTTTCAGAAGATCTTCTATATTATCAATATAATCAAGGCTGTCGTCGATAAAATAAGCAAGCTCAGGGACTACCCTTAATTGATTTCTAACTAGCTTCCCAAGCTCATTACGAATCTGGGAAGAGTGGTTTTTAACAAGGTCAATAGTATTTTCTTCTCCTTTCTTTTGAGCAGGGAAAATACTCAGGTAGACTTTGGCGACTCCCAAATCAGGACTAATTCGAACTGTTGTAACGCTAATCATTTTGTTTCCAAATTCCTGTCCTTTTTTTTGAAAAATAATTCCGAGTTCCTTTTGCAGCAATCTCGATACTTTTTTTTGACGTGTTGATTCCATTTTGTAAGTTCTTTTCTCCCGAGCTTCTATGTATTATGACCTATGGGATTAAATTAATGTTGCATCGGTAAAATTACGTATTTTTCCGTAGGTCTGCTGATTTAGAAGAAAAGAGTTTTAACAAGAACCCTTAATTTGAACTTTTAATCGATTTGTTTATTATTTTTGTAGCTCAGTAAATATCAGGTTGAATTTGTTATGTGAAATTAACCAGTGAGAATTATTCTGAATAAAAAACTTGTGAATTCATATTTTACAATAAAAAGTATAATTCTTCACATAGACAGCATCCTGTAAATAGATTATATTAATATTGAGGCAAGATTTATAATAAGGTCTGCCTCTGGAAGAATGAATATTCAATGGAAACAGTTTTAAGCGGAATCAGATCTACAGGAAACCTTCACCTTGGAAATTATTTTGGTGCGGTCCAGAATTTTGTTAAAATGCAACACGAGTATAATTGTTATTTCTTTGTAGCTGATTATCACTCGCTTACAACTCACCCAAATCCAAAAAATTTACACAATAATGTAAAACAAGTATTTGCTGAATATCTTGCAGCAGGGATTGATCCAGAAGTCGCTACTCTTTATGTTCAAAGCGATGTTCCTGAAATACCAGAATTATATCTCTTGCTAAATATGAATTCCTATGTAGGAGAATTGGAGAGAACCACAACCTTTAAGGATAAGATAAGGAAACAACCGGAAAATGTAAATGCAGGACTATTAACTTACCCGGTATTGATGGCTGCTGATATTATTATACACAGGGCCCATAAAGTTCCTGTTGGTAAAGACCAGGAACAAAATCTGGAGATGACCAGGAAATTTGCAAAAAGATTTAATCATATGTATGGTGTTGAATATTTTCACATGCCTGAACCATACAATTTCGGCAATGATCTGGTTAAGGTTCCTGGATTAGATGGTTCAGGGAAAATGGGAAAATCTGATGGGAATGGGATTTATCTTGCTGAAGAGCCCGCCTCCATTAGAAAGAAAGTTATGAGAGCGGTTACTGATGCAGGTCCTGCTGAAACAAATCAGGAGATGACAGAACCAGTAAAAAACTTGTTTTATCTACTTGACCTGATGTCGGATAAATCAACAGTAGACCATTTTAGGAGTGAATATAATAATTGTAGCATTCGCTATGGAGATTTGAAAAAACAGTTAGCTGAGGATATTATTAAGTTCACCGATCCCTTAAGAAGCAGAATCAATGAAATTGTACGGGATGAGGCCTATCTTTCTAAAGCTGTTAAAATGGGAGCAGATAAGGCCAGAGCAAGCGCTTCCCAAACTCTAAAAGATGTACGGGAAATTATTGGATTCAAAAGTTTTTAATTCGCCTTTGCAGATACTAAAATAGTAAAACCGGGCTTATAGACCCGGTTTGCCCTGAAAATTGTCAGGTATATCTTTGGTTGAACTGTTGTTAATGTAAATGCAAATACGATGCCAAACTACAATAATTAGCACTCCAAACAGTTTTTCGGCTATATTGCACCAGTTTTCTGGATGGTATTATCCTGCTCCCAAATATTTACATGAGAAAATTTCGCGTCAATTATAGAAGATCTGGCACATTCCAGTCAATTTCCATAATTCCGGACTTTTTCAAGAGTTCGTTGGAAGCTGAGAAATGTTTACAGCCAAAAAAACCTGTTCTAGCAGAAAATGGTGATGGATGTGGAGCTTCCAGGATGAAATGTTTTTCCCTGTCGATTAACTCTGCCTTGTTTTGAGCAAAGCGACCCCACAAAAGGAAAATAAGATTTTCTCTTTCATCAGAGAGTTTCTTGATAATTGTATCTGTAAAAATTTCCCAGCCCTTATTCTGATGTGAACCAGCCTGATTTGCTCTAACAGTAAGGGTGGCATTAAGAAGAAGAACCCCTTGCATTGCCCAGTATTCTAAATTGCCATGATTAGGGAAGGGTAGGCCAAGATCAGACTGAATTTCTTTGAATATATTTACTAGTGAGGGAGGAGGCTTTATTCCAAAAGGGACTGAAAAGCAAAGTCCGTGCGCTTGTCCTGTTCCGTGATACGGGTCCTGACCAAGAATTACAAGCTTAACATTTTCAAAAGGTGTTTGGTTAAAGGCATGAAAAATATTGGGACCGGCAGGATAGGTTTTATAGGTTTTCCTTTCTTCAACCAAAAATTCTTTCAAATTGAGAAAGTACTCCTTATTGAATTCATCGGATAGAATTTGTTTCCAGCTTTCATGAATATTTGCATCTATTTTTTCCATATAAGCGAAAGTAGAAAAAGACTTCTTTCTATGCAATTTAATAAGCGTGTTTTAATTGATATTAGCCCGAATAGTAATTATAAAATTCCTTCCATGAGATGCAACTCCGGATGCGAAAGGCTTATAAAAAGCATCAAATATATTTTCAACAGCAAGCTGAAGGTGAAATAGTTCGCTTATCTCAAAAGTTGTCCGAACATTAATGGTGTACCATCCTGGCCAGCCATGTATAGTAGCTTCCTCATCGTTATCTTCTTCAAATGGGCTCATATCTTCTATTTCTTTCCAGCCATTATAGTCAACATACATTTCAGTAATATTATTTTTCATTTTGTATTTTACTGAAGTTCTCCCAAAAATAGGAGGAATATGACCGAGAGGGACATTTTCTGATTTATTCATTCCCTGTGTAAGGTTTACAGTACTTCTGAAACTCAAATTTGTATTGAGGTCAGAAATTACACTCATGGAAATACCACGAATATATGCAGAGGAAGCATTTGAATTGGTTATTATCTTATACATTTCACCATCGTATTCCAGACTGTCAGAGCCATTTAAGCTGTAATTAGTTCTTACAATAGCATCCGTTAATAATGTATAGAATCCGGTAGCATTCAATTGAATGTAACCCTCAATAGTTTTCGAGATGCCAAGTTCAAAGTTATAGCTATACTCCGATTTTAGATCGGAGTTTGGAACAGTAACAAGATTATCCTTTGCCCTTACTTTGCCATAATCGTCGACATTAGGATTCCTAAAACCTGTCGATGCAATTGTGCTGATTTTCCAATTATTTCCAGGCGAATACACCATACTTAAACTACCTGTGAGAGCTCCATTGTTTATCTTAATATTGTTATATGGAAGAAGCGTTCCCATCCCATCCGGAAGAAATTCTGAATTGTATTGCCCTAATTGATAACGCGCTCCCGAAGAAAAGACAAATTTATTATTAATAAACCATTTGTAATTGCCGTAAGCAGAATAGGACCAGGATGTACTTCCTCCATCAGGATAGCGAGTATCTGCCAATCGGGTATTCAGATTTACAATATTTTCATAAAAAGCATCTGATCCAACCAGGTTATGGCTGACTTCAATGCCATAATTAATCCTGTTTTTTGAATTTACAAGCTTAAAAAAATCAATATTTAAACTATAAACATTTACATCTTCCTCCTGAATCATTCTTTCCTGATTATCAAATTTCCGAGTATATCTGTCCTCATCTATTTTCTGAAAAGCGAGAATAGAGGTCATATTTGTAAATAGTAAGTTATCTTTTTTTATTACCGATTTAAATGATGTGAGTAGTCGATTTTGTGGTCCATAGTAATACTCTGCATACTTTAAATTTTCACCATTATAGTCGTTGAGTTTGTCAAGACGGTCAATTTCTGAAGATGTTGAGTATTGGAGATTAAAAATCCAGTCGAAATATTTTGAAGGGGAATATTTTATCTTTTGAAGAATATCCAGTTGCGAATATCCGGTATTGATTTGAGTATAAGGATCCGGGTTCCCAAGAGTAACATCGCGGTCGTTGATTTGTCCAACATAATGATTAATTTCTCCAAAATCACCATAAAAATGATTTTTGAATTTCCCCATTTTAATATCACCCAGGTCTTTATAAGAAACAGAACTTAAAAAAGCAATCTTTTTAAATCCGTTATTCATATTGAAATGTGCGACCTTTCCAGAATTTGCCGAAGAATACCCTGTAAAAGCCTGGGCCTGAAAATTGAACCTTCCTGAATCCTGACTGAAAACAGGATCCATAGTGTAATAATGAATAACTCCACCAAGAGCATCACTACCATAAATAAGAGATGTTGGACCATATGTAACTTCAACCCTGTCAAGAATTGAATTGTCGAGAGTAATAGAATTATGCAAATGACCACTTCTGTAAATAGCGTTATTTAATCGTACTCCGTCAACAACTAGAAGGACACGGTTTGCTTCCATACCACGTAAAATAGGGCTTCCCCCTCCGCCTTGAGACTTCTGAATAACCAGATTTCCTGATGAAAGAAGGATGTCTGCTGCTGTTTGACCAGTATTGTACATCAACTGAGAACTCTCGAGAACATCGACCTGGTAGGCTACGTCTTTCTTGTTTTCTCTCGATTTCGTTGCGGAAATCACAAATTCATCGATTAAAATTATTTTCTTGTTTAAAGAAACATCCGTCATTCCTAATAATTCTATTCTTAGAAAACCAATTGGCTCATAAGATGGGTGTTGAAAAAAAATACTATCGTTTTCCCCGAAATTGCTGATATTTGCCATACCATCAGTATCTGTGAGTGTCGCTAGATTTCTTTGAGAATTGTATAATGCTACATTCTTCACAGGTTCATGGCTTGAACCATTAAGAACGCGAATATTTTGTGCCTGAACACTTAAGGTTTCTATAAGAATAAGAATTGCAGATAAAAGAAGAATCTTCATGAAATAATGATTAAATGCGATTAACTACAAAAATTATTCCAAATCACCAGCATAGCTTAGGTATAGTAGTCCAAATCGTATTTTAAAGTAGGCAGATGAATATTATCAGACGAATCATATTAATTCTTAGCATTTCAGCCATTTTGATTGCTGCAGTTTATGGATTTTTCTGGTTAAAAACACAGAACTTTTCATATATGGATCCTAGGAACTCAATACCAGGCAGTTTTTTAATTTGTGTAAAAACAAATGACTTAATAAATCTTGATGAAAGTTTTAGAAAAAAGAGCGAAATCTGGAAGGAATTCAAGCATTTGAAAGAATACAATGATTTTGAGAGACTGGATAAATATTTAGAGGATTTTGATAGTTTACGCACTAATAATGAGGGATTTAGTGCACTATTTGAAAAGGATGCATTTATTTCGTTTCATAAGAAAAGTGAGAAGTTTGAGTTCTTAGCAAGCTTTGATTGTAAGGGGATAAATGCTACCGAAGAACTAATGAAAATAGTAGATAACGGGAGTCTGATAAATAAATTTAAATATGAAAATCAGTCCTGTTATCAAGTAGAGAGTGAGAAAAATATTATTTTTCAGCACTTATTTTTTTATGAGTACCGAGGGATTTTTGTAGTGTCGGAATCACTTGATTTGCTAAAAGAATCTATTCGAGCTATAAATAGTGAGACAAAAACATTCAAATCACCAGCCTACAAAAGAATTATTGAAACAGCCGGGACAAATGTTCTTGCAAATATTTATTTAAACTTTGAAGAAATATCAAAACATACAGTAGAAATATTTGAAAATGATTTTACTGTACCACTAATTGATAAATTAACAGCGTCCGTTCTGGATTTAGAAATTTACCCTGGTAAGATTATACTTAATGGTTTTACTAGTTTTGATAATTCGAAAAGTTCACCCTTTCTAAAGTATGAGGATCCTATCCAGAAAGAAAAATCGCTTAATGATTTATTTCCGGCGGGGGTGGCATTTTTTAATGAAATAAAAGGATTCACTAATGGAATAAACAAGAGCAATATTAGCGATGCTGAAAAATTATTTTTGTCTAGATTCTCAGAATTGGTGAGTTCAAATTCTGCAAAGTTAATTAGCAATAATGCTGGAAATTATAGTTCATATTTTTTGATCAGCTTGATATCTGGCGGTAATATGTGGGACTTCCTTACGGCTGAAGCAGTAGAAATTTTAGGCGATGATTATTCTCTCGAAATTGAAGAAATATCAATTGGAGAAACCGTCTTTCCTGTTGCAATTATTTCCTCAAACCCAATTCCGGAAATTGTAGGTTTTACAGACGACACCAATTATGGGAGTTTTATTGTTTATGATAACACATTGATTTTTGCCGAAACGCTGAATGATATTAACTATATTATCCAACAAAATGAACTTGGCAACACTCTGTCCAATAATAGATCATTCCAAAGCCTGGAAGAGAATTTTGCAAGCAACACCAACCTTTTCTCTTTTATAGATCCAGCTAATTATATTGATGTTTTAATAAAAAAATTAAAACCTGGACCTAAAGAGTTCTTTACTAAAACTAAAAATAGTTGGAGCAAATTTGATGCAATAAGTTTTCAGAGTACAAAAGCTGATGATCTTCATTATTTCAGAATATTTATTAATTTTTCAGGAGTCCAGAATGAAAAGGTTAATACGGTTTGGAAAAGGAACCTGGATACCATCTCTGTTCATAAGCCGGCAATCGTTAGAAATTTTAATAATGGAGAAAAGGAAATATTTCTACAGGATATAAGTCGAAATATATATCTCATTGGTAGTTCAGGTGACATTTTATGGAAAAGCAAAACAGACGAACCTATTTTGAGTGAAATTATTCAGGTTGATTACTATAATAACGGGAAGTTGCAGTATCTTTTTAATACTACAAAGAGCCTTTATCTGGTGGATAGAAATGGTAATCCCGTTGAAAAATTTCCGGTTGAATTTCAAACAGATGCATCAGCGGGCATTAATTTATTTGACTATGATCAATCGGGGGATTGGCGAATATCGGTTCCATTATGCAATAAAAGTATTGTTATGTATGATCGGAACGGAAGAGTTGTTTCGGGCTGGAAATTCAGGACAGCAGATCATTTAATTAATCAAGCACTTAAGCATACCAGGGTTGGTGAAAAAGATTATATTATTGCAAGAGACGATTACCAGCTTTATTTTTTGGACAGAAAAGGGAAAAAACGAATAAAACCTGAGCGACAGATTCATTTTTCGAAAAAAAACCCGATATTCATCGAAAAATCTACAAGGGCTAAACGTGATAAAATAATTGCCTCTGATGAAAAAGGAAGCGTATATTATTTTTACTTTGATGAGAGAGTAGAGAAAGTATTTGAGAATGATTTGGATTCGGATCACTTCTTTCTTGCAGAAGATATAGTCGGCGATCATAATAAAGAGTTTATTTTTACAGATAGGGATAAGTTATTAGTATATGATGCTGAGAAAAATTTAATTTTTTCTGATGTGCTGCCGGAAAACATTAATTGTCGTCCCGTTGTTTATGAATTTAGTGCGAATGATAAAAAAATTGGAATCGTTGCAACCAAAACAGGTAAAATATATCTCTACAATAATGACGGAACCATTTATGATGGATTTCCCTTGAATGGTTCGTCCCTGTTCAGCATTTCCTCCTTTCCCGGATTGAAGGACAGGTTTAATTTAATAGTTAGTAATAAAGATAACTTTTTGTACAATTATTCCGTAAAGTAAAGGATAAATATATTCTGATATGAAAACAAAATTGATGCTAAGAATAATTATCGCGATTCTGATGACAGGAGGTCTGATTGGATTAAATTCTTGTATGGATGACGGCTGGGATTTTAGCAAGATTTCTGATGAGATTTTACTTACGCCTGGTATTGCAGCACCTATCGCTTATGGTGAATTGTCTCTCAAAGATATATTAATAGAATTTGATTCTGCTGGATATATTCAGGAATATGAGGATAGTCTCATGTATATTTCTTACGCACAGGATATGTTTTCGTATCCCTCTTATGATATTATGAGTATTCCGGATCAGGACTTTCTTGAATTCTTTATAGAAGCAGAGGTGGCAATATTTCCTTTTTGGAATGATTTACCACTTGGTGATACAGTATCATTTGATAAAAATCAAGATGGAAGCTTCGAATTTCCTAATGGGGAAAAACTTGATAGTATTTATGTAAAGTCAGGGGAGCTGCAAATAAATGTAAGCTCCAGTTTTCTTCATAGTGGGATAATAAATATAGGCTCTGATAGTTTACTTCATGATGGGGAACCATTTCATGATATTTTGAAGATCAGCTCAGCTGATGGGAGTTTTGACACAAGCTATACTGTTAATTTAGAGAATTATAAAATTTATCTGGATAATTCGGATCCGGTAAAATCATACCTGCCATTAACATTTGAATTATCATTAATTAATTCTGGAAACCCAATTAGTCAGGGTGAAAGTTGTAATATTTCCTTAAGTTTTATCAATTTTGAATTTAGCTCCGCATATGGTTTTTTTGGGAATTATGATCTAATGGTTGAAGATGGCGAAATTGTTCTTGAATTATTTGATATTAGCGAGATTGAGGGCCAAATATCTTTCTTTAATCCTCAGTTAGTGCTAAACGTTAACAATTCTTATGGATTACCTGTTCAGATTGATCTTTCTGATTTTAGCACCTATTCCGTGGCAAATAATGTTACAACACCCTTAGTGTTTGACGGTGTAAATCCTTTTGATATTCTGGCGCCAGGTATTGATTCTGTTGGCACATCAGTTCCGACAAGAATTGAAATTAATAATACTAATTGTAACATTGCTGAGGCCCTGGAAACCTTTCCAAATAGATTCAATTATTCTGTTTCCGCGATTACAAATCCACTTGGACCAGAGGATACCGATAATTTTATAACGGACTCCAGTAGTCTTGACGTTGGTATTGAGGTAGCCCTCCCTTTGCACTTTAAAGCAAATGGCTATGCCTTAGAGGATACCATACTTTTTGATTTTGAAGAGCAGTTTGGAGATAATGTAGATTTGATTGAAACTTTTATACTGGATATGGATGTCAAAAACGGACTGCCTATGGAAGTAAATATGCAGTTGTTTTTCAAAGATGAAAACTATAATATGCTTGATTCCATGTTTGTAGATGATAAATTTCTTTTGCCGCCTACAATAAACGCTCAGAACCAAATTACTGAGCCTTCAGAAAATACTAAATCCATAGAATTAGACAGTGCTAAACTTGAGAAAATAAAGACAACAAAATATATGTTTATACGTGCCACAATTAGTACGGCCGGAGCCCAGGACGGAGACTACGTGAAGTTTTACAGTTATTATAATATTTACTTTAAGTTAAAATTGGATGCCGCCCTGAATGTAAATTCAAGAGACCTTTAAATGTTATCACCTATGCAAATATTTATCAGAAAACCTAGAAATTTAATTTTCCTGTTATCCGTTCTCATTATTTCAGGAAATTTATATGCTCAGGATGTAAACACAATGTATTATATGAGAGGGATACCCCAGATTTATCAACTAAATCCTGCTATTCAACCAGATTGTAATTTTTTCTTTGGCATTCCGGGGGTATCACCCTTAAGATTACAGGTAGAAAATGATTTTGGATTGGAGGATGTGCTACAATACGACCCAGTGCTTGATTCGCTCGTTACTCCTTTTCACTCTACTTCTGATTATGCAATTGGAGAAGAGGAATTTTTAAACAGACTTAAGGACATGAATTCCTTAAATACAGAACTATCTACAAGTCTTCTGTCATTTGGTTATAGAAACAAAAAAACATTTATTACTATCGATATTAGAGAAAGATTTAGTCTGGGTTTCGATTATTCGAAAGATTTTCTTCGCTTACCAATAGTAGGTCCTGATGAAGGTGAAATTTTTGATATGGGTCTGGGAATTGATATGTCTTTATTCAATGAAATGTCATTGGGCATCTCTCAAAATATTGGCGATAAATTAACTATAGGAGTTAGGGGAAAGCTATTGTTTGGACAGGCAAATGTCAATACCTCAGATTTGAATATTCATCTCGAAACAAGCAAAGACGCCATTCTGGTTCAGAATAACATAAATATTCAAACATCAGCACCTTATCTTACTGACTATGTTGCCTTTGCTACGGCCGCGCCAATTGCAACCATAACAAAGGATTTTGAGAACTTTGATATTGATATCCCCACTACTCAAGAAATTACAGGAATGGTTCTAAATACAAATAATCTCGGGTTTGGAGTGGACATTGGTGCTAACTATAGGGTTTTTGATTGGTTACAGGTAAATGCCAGTGTTGTTGATTTTGGTGCTATCAAATGGAAGGATGGAATGATAAATCTATCAAATACGTCTTCTTATACATTTGAAGGAATAGAAGTTGATATGGGAAATGAAGAATTTTTTGATGACTTTCTGGATACTCTGACTACGACTTTTGATAATTTTACTACTACACCTGCTGAATACAGAACGACTTTACCAACAAAAGTTTTTATTGGTGCTGCAGCATACCCTTTACGATTTATAAGTTTTGGAGCTTTATCGAGAACCGATTTTATTAATGGAGATATTCGCCAACAATTTACTTTTTCTACCAATATATACCCTATTCGTATGCTTAGTACCAGTTTTTCATATTCTATAATTGATGGAACATATAAAAATCTTGGTCTTGGTGTTGCCCTAAAATTATTACCACTAAATATTTATGTCATTACAGATACAGGTCCTTCAATATACTTCTGGCCACCGGAAGCCCGTATGTTTAACCTCAAGGCAGGCGTTAATTTTATGTTCGGTAATCCTTATATGAAGAAGAAAAAAGCTAAGGTTTACGATATGCCACTTGTTGATTAGAAAGATAAAATTCTTTGCAGATCAATTCTCTTTCGTATTTTTGCCTGAAATAAAAAAAGAATGTTTTTCAGACTTATTCTATTCATAATCCTTGGATATGTAATTATTGGTTTTTTTAAAAGGCTTTTTGCCATTCCAAAAACCAAATCACAGTATCATGATCCGAAATCTTCAAAGGAAAAAGAAGGAAATGTTACAATTAAGAATGCAGTTACAAAAAAGCAAGAAATCAACAAAAGCGAAGGCGACTATATTGATTTTGAAGACGTATAGCTCTGAAGGGAAATTCTAAATATTCTATATCGATGCTGTTTTTAGCAGCCCCCGGCAACTCTCTTTTTCTTCTTCTTTGAAGTTATAACAGGCTTTGCGGGAATTGCTGATTTTGCAGTATTTCCCTCAACAGATCCACCTAAAGCCATAGAAGCACCCTTGCGAAAATTATATTTTGCAATCTCTTCATCAGGACTTGTAGAAGAAGGAGGAACAGGGTTAATTATTGTTTCTGCCCAGTAGTTTAAACCACCTTGTAGAACATAGTTGTTTGAATATCCTAACTGCCTTGTTATCATCCATGCTTCATTCGAATTCAAGGAACCATTCGAGTAAAAAACATTCATTTTTACATCCTGATCAAGAATATCAACATATTGATCTGCAAGTAATTCAGAAAGAGGAATGTTGATTGCTCCTGGCAGACTGAATTTATCAAATTCATCAGGAGTCCGGACATCAATTAATTGAAGAGAAGGATCTTGTTGAACTAACATATCAGCAACATTATCAGGATGAATATAAGGTTCATAGCTAACAGCTTCCTGTAGAAGTTCATTGGCTGTAAGTTTATATTGTTTTGTTGTATTAGATGGCACTGCAGCTATAATCAGAGCCATCGGAATAATAAAACCAGCCAGTAAAAGTCTTGAATTCATGATGTTTATTTTATGAACAGGAAATTAATATCCAATGTTCAATTAAAAATTTATTACTTATAAATATTTTATTTTTTAATATCTGATTAATATTCTTCTCTTGGAAATTTTTTCTCAGCCCATTCACCAATCCAGAACATTCCAAAGGCTACCAAGACTATAATTAAAGCCATAAGTCCGTCTTTGATTCCCATAAACTCACTAATTTTGGGAATACCAAGAAATTTAGCTTTATAGAAATCTTCCCATAAAGGATATCCTTCTCCAAAAATAAATATCCCAAGGATTAAGCCCACTATAAATACCATAGCATCAATCTTTCCAATTGAGGCCCCACAAAAACTTGTTCCCGGGCAGAATCCGCCAAGAATAAATCCCGCTCCCATTATTACTCCGCCAGCAATTGCTGAATATAAGAAAGTAGGATTGATATAAATCAGACTCAAATCAATCCATCCAAAAAGGCTTAAAAATAACAAACCAATCATGGCTGTAATGGCTGCGGTAAAAAAGACTTTAAGCACAACAGTATCGTAACCGTAAAAAACTCCGGCTAGTTTTCGGCTTGAAGAAAAGCCGGCACCTTCCAAAACGAAACCGAACCCGATTCCTATAAGAAATGCAAAAACCAGATTTGTATCTGTCGTTATTATTTCATTTGCTACTAAAGGACCCATTTTATTATATTTATTTTTTAACTACTACTTATTTATAATCACTTTTATCACACTCCTCATTCTCAAATCCAGTTTTTTCGAACAAAATATGCCAATGCATAACCTGTTCCAAAAATGGCAGCCATTGAAATAAATCCACCAAGTGAAAGAACAGCCATTCCGCTAAGAGCAGACCCACTTGTGCATCCACGTCCTAACTGCGACCCAAATCCAAAAAGGACACCACCTATTAATGCAAAAATCAGCCTTCTTTTTGAAGTAATTTTCGGTGAATGTTCGACTTTAAGTTTTAGTCTTCCAGAGAGTGCTCCAGAAAGAAATCCGCCAACCAATACACCAAGCATTTCAAAAACTAACCAGGCTTTCATAGGCTTCGGGTGAGCTTCTTTATAATCAGAAAAGTAAGAAGCTTTTTCAGCATGAGCTGGAGCTACAGCATCTACAGTTGTTACAATCGCACTTTTAATTGCTCCACTTGCTCCAAGTCCGCGCCCTGAAACAAAATATGCCATAAGCAAAATGATACCCAACAAAACACCTGCAAGGTAAGGATTCATGTAAGCTTTTGATTTTTGTTCTTTTGTTGTCATAAATCAGATTTTAACTATTTTGTCAATAAAGCCACCTACTGGTTTGGCCGGCAAAGGTAATAATAAACCTAAGTAAAATACCCCCAAAGATTACCAGCAGAGCAGGAACAAATAAGGGGATTTTAAATTTCCATAATTCTAATATTTCTAGTATAGCAGGAATTACCATACCCATTAAAACTACCAATACCCAGAATGCAGCTGTATAGGATCCACCCAGAAATAGACTCGCAGCATCAATTTGTACCTGAGTACTGGCAAGGAGACCCATGAAAAGATGCACAATAAGAAATAGTTCTACACCAATTAGTGCTAAATCTATAGTAGAAAAAGTTTTTTTCTCTAAATGAGTTTTGGCGAAGAGAATATTCATTGCAGCCCCTGTTGATAATCCGGATACAAGAAACAAAGGCCCCAGAATAGATGTGTTCCATAACGGACGTGCATTAAATGCCGATAATAATATTCCCGTATACATCCCAAGAATTAAGGAGGATATTATCATTGCCCAGGCAATTACTTTTTTATATTTTATAAAAAATTCTTCAATAATATCAAGCCAGGGAAAGGGCCATTTAAATGAAGGGAAGACTTTCTTTAAATGTATTGCAGCCCAAATAAAAGATAAGGGTGTCACAATCATAAGTACCCAGGCTCCCCACGACATAGGCGATTCTAATCTTATAGTTGTATAAAGTCGCCAGAAATAAAGCTTATGATGCAGGTCTAAAAACAATGAAATTAGCCCAATAACTAATAAAAACGGAACTATCAAAGGAGTTTTTTCTATTGCGGTAGGAAAATCTTTTTCTTTACCATTGATTGTATAAAAGGCAGCGAAAAATAGAATGCCAGCCGCGAGTCCACCAAGGAAAAGGTAAATTGGTATCTCCCAATGCCAGATATTCAGATAGGGATCAATCTTGGGATTCATCCTTCCGCTAGTGATAATTTCTTCTCTCATAAGATTTTATTTTTCAATTTTTAAATGAGAAAATATAGCTGTGGCTCTGTCCCTGCTTGTGGGATAAGAGTTTTGTATTTTCTTGTTTTTAAAATTTCTGAAACCTCACTCTTGGGGTCATCAAGGTCGCCAAAATATAGACAGTTTGTAGGACATACTCCTACACATGCGGGTTGCTGACCTTTCTCAACACGGTGAACACAAAAAGTACACTTATCCACATGTCCATCCGGATGAGGATATCGCGCATCGTATGGACAGGATGCGATGCAGGCTCCACAACCAATACATTCATTTGGAGTAACAAGAACAATTCCCCCCTCAACAATATGACTGGCTCCGGTAGGGCAACAACGTACACAAGGAGAGTTGTCGCAGTGATTACATCTCTCAGAACGAATCTCCATTTCTAATTGTGGATAGGTTCCATCGGTAACTTCAACGATCCAATCACGACAATATCCGATCGGAACATTATTTTCTGTCTGACATGCTATCACGCAATCGGAGCAGCCAACACATTTTTTAGTGTCTATTGCCATTGCATATCTCATAGTATGGCCTCCTCTGGTTTTTCAGTTAAAAAACTAACAAAATTTCCCCTCATTCCGGTCCCTCCCATAATTGGGTCTTCCATTACATTGCTAATCAATTGCGTATCGCTGGCTCCTTTTCCGTAACATCTAGTAAGTTGTTTTTGGGCATGTCCGAATCCGTGTACCATATAAACTGAATCCCAACGAATTCTTTCAGTAATCCTTACTTTAATAGGAAATGAAGATACTATGCCATCCTGATTAATTAGCCAAACCGGCTGAGCATTTTCCAAGTTCCAGAGACTTGCAACTTTTGGATTAACCCACAATACATTTTCTTCCATCAAATCTGTCAGGTTAGCATTATTGGCAGTACGTGAAAATGTATGCATTGGAGCTCGCCCGTAGTTGAGACGGTAAAAACCCTCGGGAGGTTGAGGGTGCTCTGTATAATTTGGCATGGCATCAAAACCTTGCTCCACAAAAGAACTGGAATACAACTCAATCTTACCGGTATTGGTAAAGAATTCCACATCCTCATTTTCAGTAAAATATAAATCATCCCATTCGCGCTCGTAGGTTTTTACGCCTATTTTTTGCATTTCTTCTAATGAAGAGCCAACTTCTTTAAGTTGCCAATTGAGCATTTCCTCAATATTATCATAAGGTACAAAATGTCCAAGTCCAAGCTTTTCAGCCAGCTGCTTGGCAATCCACCATGCAGGTTTAGTATTATATTTAGGCTCAACCGCAGGCATTCTTAAAGCGATGGCAGGTTTTCGATGAGGGCTTACTCTTATGGCGTCGTATCTTTCAAGATATGTGCATTCTGGTAGTACTACATCTGCGTAACTAACTATTTCCATTGGCATGGTATCCACAACAACAATAAAATCCAAAGCGTCAATAGCTTCAAGGGTTTTTGCGGTGTCTGGCAAAGTGTTAATCAGGTTAGTACCATTCACGATCCACATTTTGAAATTACATGATCTGTCAATCGAAGGAATTGTTGCATCACAAACTCCTGAAGCCAGAGTTTCATCAGCAAGATTATATTTTCCCGGGAAAGCATCTCTCCATGTTCTTGCAGGTTTAGGAAACTCAGGATGCGGGTATGAAGGAACACTTAGTTTAGATGGAGCATAAAAGCCTCCTCTTCGCCCCCAGGAGCCTAATAAAGCATTTAATATTGCAACAGCTCTTAATCTTTGGGTATCATCGCCATACCAAGTAACATGGCGTCCGGGATGAATAATTACAGCAGGAGAGGCATTTGCCATTTCCTTTGCTGTTTTTCTTATAATATCTGGCTGGATGGTAGTTTTTCCATAAGCCCATTCGGGAGTCATGGTTCTAACATGCTCTTTGAGATAATCAAATCCAAAAGTATATTTCTCTACATATCTTTTATCGTACCATTCCTCATAGATTATCACATGTATCCATGCAAGTAATAATGCCAAATCAGTTGCGGGCTTAATTGGAAGCCAGTATTTTGATTTGCCGGCAGCAACTGAAAATCTTGGGTCAACAGTAATTATTGTAGCACCTTTGTCAATGGCAGCAGACATTTCCTGAACCTGACCGTTGTGCATATTTTCACCCAAGTGGGAACCAATTAAAACCAGACATTTTGTGTCGCGAATATCTGTTCTTTCCGGAGATCCTATTCCCTCACCAAAGGTATTGGTGAAGGCTACTTCGCGAGGACCACGACATTGAGCATAAGATGGAGCCGCTATATTGGTTGAGCCAAAGGCTTTTAAAGTATCTCCAAAAAATTTACCTCCAGAGCCATGAGTCAGCAAAGCTATACACTCCGCGCCATGTTCAGCTGATATTTTTTTCATGTTTTCAGCTACAAGATCCAAAGCTTCATCCCAACTTGCTTCGCGGAATTTAAACTCACCTCTTTTTCCTGTTCTTATTAAAGGAGTCTTTAGCCTGTCTTCATCATAATACATACCAACTCCTCCTGTACCTCTGGGACAAAAGCGCCCATTACTGTGTTGGTCTTCATCGTTTCCAATGATTTTCCAAATGTGGCCATCTTTTGTTTTGTAAACCCAACCTGCGCATTTCCAAAAGCAAACTTCACAATATGTTGGAGTACGGGTGAGGTTAATAGTGAGTTCATCGGGGTTATTCTTGATTTCAGTGAAATCATCAATGTATTTGCATGCCCCCAACCCCACAGTCATTCCGCCAATACCAATAGTGGATAATTTTAAAAACTGTCTACGGTTTGCCATAATGTATTTTTTATTAAAACAACATTAGCTTTTTGTTCGTTATTTAACGAACGGACAAATTTATGCATATTTGATAATATATATATAGTCTTATCCGCATATCTATATATATTATTTAGCATAAATTACATAAAACCCAGATAGTCAGATAAATGAACCTATTTAGAAAGATTCTGAATTGTTTTTCTGTTGTGATTTTATGCTTTCGAGCCAATTTTCGGCTTCAGAGATTATACGCACAAAAGTTTGAAAAGGTTTTTTATAAAAAAGTTTAAATTCGGAATAATTTTCAATCATTATTGGAAATGTTCTAAATCCGGTCTGAAGAGCATAATATATCTTCATATAAACATTTCTTCTTTTGAGCAAAAAATTCTTGATTAAGGGATTTGCTATTTCCCTGCTTATTGCTGAAAAGCAGGTGATAACAAATACAGCTCTCAAAAGCATAGTAAATCCAGAAAACAGTGCTAATTGCAAGGAAAACTCTTCTTTTGAGTTTTCAAGAAAAATTGCTGCAAGAATTAATATAACAAGTAATTGTGTCCAGAATAGTGGTTTAAGTAATCGACGGAATAGATTCTTGTATCGAGAAAGGCAAAATATGATATATACTGAGATTAATGAGAATTTAAGAAAAAAGGAATACTCCTGAGATAGGAACCAAAGTCCAATAATTAGAGATAAAAAATGAAGAATAAGCAGAAATTTTGAAAAAATCCCTGAATTTTTCTCTTCTTCTTTAATAGTTTTTTTCAAAGGATAATACTTTTTATCAGGTTTTATTCGAATAGCTTTTTTCCCAATAATATATCCCACAATAGCTGATATAAATCCTGTTATGAGATATACCATTGATAATAAAATTATT
Source organism: Bacteroidales bacterium (assembly GCA_023135955.1). Taxonomy (GTDB): domain Bacteria; phylum Bacteroidota; class Bacteroidia; order Bacteroidales; genus JAGLSB01. The sequence continues at coordinate 19,732 of JAGLSB010000256.1, forward strand.
AATTGGATTGGAGAACTTTCTGGAAGATTAAGTTTTACAGCGGCAAAATTGATTAAATTTATATAGACCTCCACCAGATCAAAACTATATAATAGTATCAAATTTAACACTTTATGCAATAATGCGCTAAATACAGCTAATCCTGCACCCAATATATAGGAAAAAAGGTTTTTCCCGAATAATAAAATAATTATTTCGAGAATTAGAGCTTCAGAGAAAATTCCTATCATAGGTCCAAAAATTACTGCTGATGGAGAGATACTTTTCATTAATGCACAGATAATACCGGCTCGTAAAATAATCCATCTTTGTGGCCAAATCTGATAGAATGCCACAAGAAACATTACTGCAAAGGCACTCAAAATTGTACCCGCAAAAGGCATACGTAAATTATGGAGAAAGCTTCCAACAATGATTTCAAAACTAGCCCATAAACTGCCAATCACAATAGCTTTTAACCATGAATCACTCAATTGAATATTTTTGAGTTTATCCTTACTCATTTGCACTAAGGCGTTGGAAATCTTCTTGAGTATTAATATTGGAAAATAGTTGTGTTAATTTCGATTTGGAGTAGGGTAATTTATGGTAATGTGTTTTCTCCTGTTTTAGAAGATCTGACATTTTATAATTCTTCTTTTCTATCAGAAGATCTATTGAAGCCAAGCTTTTCTTTTTGTATATACCTACAAGAGATTCTGGATGTCCTGTTGAATTGACAGCAACAACAATATTATTATTCTTAATATTTTTTATTAATTCACTAATAGTTAGGTGATCTAATAGAGGGGTATCACAGCCAAGTACAATAGAATATTCATTTTTTGTTTTTATAAGGCATGTATGAATTCCTCCAATGGGGCCTAATCCAGGAACATCATCCGGGTATACCAAATGCCCCGTATTATTAAAAGATGGATTGGAGGAACTAATTATTATTTCATCACAAAAATGTTCCAGAATTTCGAGGGGATATCTAAACAATTCCTTCTCCTGGTATTTAATAAATGCCTTATCTTCACCCATTCGCTTACTTTTCCCCCCGGCAAGTAAAATACCGCTGATTTTTCTTTTCATTATACATAAATATGGATTCAAGGAATTTCTTTCCCCAACAAGGGGTAATTAATAACCAGTAACAATCTATAATCTCTAATTACATAAAAATTAGCCATTATTGATTCTTAACTCGGAATTGAGATTCTTCTTTAGATTTCAACAAACTTAATATAGATTCTCCTGTTTTTCTGGCACTCGTACTTTCAATATCTTCAATAAATGCCTCATGAATTTCAAATTTACTTATTACACCTTCAATCAGGCGTTTACGGGTACTAAATATTAATATTCCACGATAGTTATTTAGGACCTCAATCAAACTTTCATGCCAGACTTCTTCTGAAAGTTCAAGAGGGCCAATTTCATCAATAATTAGAATTTTCGACTGTGAATCGATTGCTTTTTGAATGATTTTATTTCCCTTTTTAATAGCTGTAGGGTTAAAATAAAATTTACCAAAATTAAAATAACCAGGTAATTCTAATCTGCTTGCGAGATGAGTTTCCTTTTCAGTTGATAAATCTTTTAGTATAAAATCCTTATTACCTTCTTCGGTAAATTGTCCACGACTAATAAAGCCACAGATGCTTTTTTCAAAAAGCCTCAGAAATTCTGAAAGATCATTCAGAAATATGCTTTTACCTCCTTCAATAGCTCCAGTTATGATAAAAATCTGAGGTGTTCCCATTTTTTTGTTAATACTTAATTAATTTCTTTGCAAGAGAAGTAGCAAAAACGAATTCATTCAATTCTTTACATTTTGTACTCATGATCTCTTCCTTGGTTCCTTCCCATAATTTGGCTCCCTCATAAATAAAGATGACTTTATCACCAATCTCAATTACCGAATTCATATCGTGAGTATTTACTATGGTTGTAATATTATACTCTTCGGTAATTTCTTTAATAAGATTATCGATAAGAATACCGGTTTTAGGATCAAGACCTGAATTAGGTTCATCACAAAAGAGGTATTTTGGATTAAGGGCAATAGCTCTGGCAATTCCAACTCTTTTTTTCATTCCGCCACTTAATTCAGCAGGAAAAAGGGCATTAACATTTTCAATATTTACTCTTTTCAGGCAAAAGTTTACACGATCGAGTTTCTCTTCATAACTTTTATTGGTGAACATATCAAGAGGAAACATTACATTTTGTTCTACCGTTGAAGAATCAAAAAGCGCAGCACCCTGAAAAAGCATTCCGATTTCCTTTCTTATTTCTTTTCTCTCATGGAAGGCTAAAGAATTAAAATGTGTGTCCCCAAACCAAATTTCTCCTTCATCGATATCATGTAATCCTACTATAGATTTTAGAAGTACAGTTTTTCCTGAACCGCTTTGCCCGATAATAAGGTTTGTTTTTCCCTGTTCAAAATTAACTGAGATATCAGACAGTACCACTGTTTCCCCAAACCTCTTTGATATGTTCCTGACCTCAATCATGATAGGATTAATTTTGTTAGTACAAGGTTTGCCAGTAAAACCAGAATACTGCTATGAACAACAGCTTTGGTACTGGACTTTCCTACTTCCAAAGCTCCTCCACTGGCATAATAGCCATGAAAAGATGAAACGGTTACGATTATGAATGCATAAAACACAACTTTAGTAATAGCGTAGCTGACATAATGAGGGTAAAATACATATTGAATACCATATATATAATCGGAAGGAGGAACAACATCTGCAATTAGGCAAATAAGATAACCGCCAAATATTCCAACAAACATACTAAGCAATGATAAGATAGGGAAAAAGAAAACTGCAGCAATAATTTTAGGCAGAATCAAATAACTAGCAGAGTTTACCCCCATAATCTCCAAAGCATCAATCTGTTCCGTGACCCTCATTGTGCCTATCTCAGATGAAATACTCGATCCTATTTTTCCAGCAAGTATTAGTGCCATCATGGTTGATGAAAACTCTAGCAATAAAGAGTCTCGAACAGTTACGCCAACTAAATAGCTTGGGAGAAGAGGATTTTCAATATTGTAATTGGTTTGTATGGTAATTACTGCACCTACGAAAACTGAAACAATAATAACAATTCCAAAAGAGTTTATTCCAAGGTTCTCGATCTCTCGTAATATCTGTTTGTAATATATCCGAATCTTTTCAGGTCTGGCAAAAACCTTAGATAGCAGATAGAAGTATTTACCAAGTTGTTCTAAAAACTTCATATGAAAACTTTTGATGTAAAATTACTAAATATCTACTTTTGCTGAAGCTTTCTGCTGATCTTTCTTTTCTTTTTAAGACTTGAAATTTTTCAGTATGCTTTTAAGTATGGATTAAAAATGAATTTACGGTAAAAAATTAGTATTTTAACGATCCATTAATATTGATGATGATCAATGAAATTTATGGAATTTCTAGCTTTAAAACTTATACTTTTTAAAAATAATTTTAGATTCAGGCTAAAAGGTGATAGAGAGGTGTTTATAAAAAGAGCTTATTTCATTCTTTGATAATAAATTATAAACAATTTAAAATAGACAAAAAGAATTAATATTAGATATATGAAAAATCATAACTATTGTATAATTATGGCTGGAGGGGTAGGAAGTCGATTCTGGCCTTTGAGCAGAAGCTCAAATCCCAAGCAATTTCTTGATATTCTTGGAATAGGAAAAACTTTAATACAGCAAACATTTGATAGATTTAACGAAATTATACCTACAGAAAATATTTTTATTGTAAGCAATAGTAATTATTCTGAGATTATTCGTGAGCAACTTCCCACGCTACCAATAGAGAATATTTTGCTTGAGCCTCACAGGAGGAATACTGCTCCCTGTATTGCTTATGCCGCATACAAAATTAAAAAGATTGATCCTAATGCTGTAATGGTTGTAGCTCCTTCTGATCATTTAATAGTTAAAGAGGAAAAGTTTCTGAAAGCAGTTGAGCAATCTCTCAAATTTGTCCAGGAAAATGACTTTTTAGTTACTTTAGGAGTAAAACCGGCCCGGCCAGAAACAGGCTATGGCTACATACAAGTTGATAAGGGTAAAAAAATTGATTGTTCTGGTGCTAAGTTTAATTCAGTGAAAACATTTACAGAGAAACCTGATTTAAAACTTGCAAAAGTCTTTTTAGAAAGTGGTGAATTTTTCTGGAACGCGGGTATTTTCTTTTGGTCATTAAAGACTATTACCTCTGCTTTAGGATCTTTTCTACCTGAGGTAAATCAAGCTTTTGCAGATGGTATTGATTTATATGGCACTCCGGAGGAGATGAAATATATTGAAGCAACTTATGCTGAGTGCAGAAATGTGTCAATTGATTATGGTGTAATGGAAAAAGCGGAAAATGTTTTTGTACACATCGCAGAATTCGGATGGTCTGACCTGGGTACATGGGGTTCATTATATGAGCAAGGTGAAAAGGATGAATTTAAGAACTCAGTTATTGCTAAGAACGCATTTCTTTACGACACTAACGATACATTGGTTAGTGTAAAGGGTGAAAAATTAGCTGTTTTACAGGGGCTTGAAGACTTCATCGTAGTAGATAGTGAAGATGTATTATTGGTATGCAGAAAAGACCAGGAACAGAGAATAAAAAGCTTTGTTAATGACGTGAAACTTGAAAAGGGTAATCTATTTATCTGATGAAAATATTCAAAGCATAAAAAAGGGGCGCAAAGCCCCTTTTTTTATTTTATAATGATTTCAATATTAATATTCCCATAAATCATGTTCAAATTCAAAAAGCTTCATTTTAATTCTATCTGCCTCGTGAAGCACATCCTCTCCCATTAAATAATCAGAGAGATATCTGTTAAAAACATTGGTTTCTTTAGAAATAAAAGATGCAAATCTTCTTTGAATAAATAAGTCATCAAAAGAAGTAGGTTGTGAATCGTTATGAGGATTATAAATTTCATATTGAGCAAAAAGATTTCTGTATTCAGGGAAGTAAATCCAGCAAAGAATTTCAGTTTGTACCTCAGGCAATGTTGTAACATTTCCATCTGAGTCAGTGATCGTTTCATTATAAATTTTGAGTGGAGCCAATCCCTGAATTCTAACACTCATTGTAGAGTGCTGTTTATCAAAGAACCACTTTTCTTTTACAAGATATTGTTTCACTAAATGACCATCGGGTATTATTTTCCCAAATACATCTTCGAACCCAAGCTTCTCAATAAGGGCGTCATAGGTCATTAATAGTTCTGTTGTGAACATATTATCTTCATCCGGATTGTAAAGTTTCAGGTTATGCTCCTTTATGCCATGCAGAATTAAGCTAAACAAATTCATTCTTTGTCCTGTGGGCTGGATCGGGTAGTATAATGCCTGATTCATTTTTTCTCTCAGATCTAGTATTCTCCAAATATCCTTTGACCACAAAAAATCGGCTTCTCTCATGGAAACATATGGAATCGGCTTTTTATTTGTTATATGGATTTTTTCATATACATTTATTATTGGTATGGAATCACCATCTACCTGAGTATTATTTGATGCCGGTTGCGTTGTTTGTGTCACACCACTATTTTGAGCTTGTGCAAAAAGGCTCAAGTTAAAAGCGAAAAACAAAGCGGCAACTATTAATAAGGTCTTTTTCATGTGGTTATAATTTTGTTCATTTGTAATATATAGCATCATCCATTCAATCACTTCTATGTGTCAACTTCGCGGGATGCATGTTTAATTATTATAAATTTATAATATTTTCAATACAATTGAATTTAATGTTCTTACTTGACCTGCAGGTCCAATAGCCTTTACATCGGTTACCGTAAAATTCTTACCGGTGGATAATCGGCGGATAATATTTTTTTGCTTCTCAGTAAAGTTCGGGCCATTTGAAGGTTCTCTGGTTGTAAATCCACCTGCACCGACAGCAGAAACTATAAATTCGGTAATTTCAAATTCTAACTCAAAATCAAAATCCTCCATTTCCGCAGTAACCCCGGAAGCGCGAGAAAGGTCAGTAAGTGAAATTGCCCCTTTTGATCTTCCACCTATCTTTGCTATAGGATCGGGAACATCTTTTACTCTGAAAGGCTCTTCTCCCATAAATTTTTCTTGTCCGTCAACATCGGCAAACACCCTAATTGTAACTATTTCGCCTTCAGGACCGGCGGCGGGTAAGACTTCCCACCCACTTGCGCCCTGCGTTAATCTTCCTTTGCTAATTCTTGCTCTAATACTTTCTTTAGGTACGCCGGCAACGGAAATAGCAACTGGATTTTTTACACTTCTGTAAAATACATTCATTTTAGTAGGAGAGACAACTGCACTAGCTTCGGCTACCCGATAGGAAGCCTCAAAATCTCTTACAATAGGAGCTGATCCATCGCCTTCAAGAATAATAGTTCCCCCCCAATTCATAGGACCTAGGGCTGATGTTGATCCAATAAAAATTCCCTTACCATCCTGAACTTCTAATTCTTCTCCTGAAGTTAACTTTATAGTTGGAAATTTAGTAGAATCATAGGCTGCAAGAAATACCCTGGCTTTATATTCTTGGCCTTTAAATACATAGTCGGATCCTGCCAGAACAACAGCCTCAATTTTATTAAACTTAAATGATCCGGCATCGATCTGACTAAGAAGGTAAGACAGTATCTCGGCTTCAGCAAACCTCACATCAGACTGCATCTTAGAAAGTATAGTTACAACTGAAGCAAGAGGAAGATTTTCAAAATGCTCTGATTCCCAAGTTCTAATTTCACCACCATGTCCCTTTTTTTTGCTGTGCGGATCGTGAGTAGGGTCATGAGTATCAAGTGTGCTTTCTAATGCATGTACTATTGTAATATAAGTCTCTTTATCTTCGATCAGATCTAATAAAAAATCCCGGAATTCGTTAATATTTTCTTGAACATCCTCACCGCCCCCTTCATTCATCATTACCTGACCGCCAATACTTGTATTATCTTTTCCCAAAATTTTAGAAAGATCAACTTCTCCTTCATGTATAGCTTCTGTATCTTCACCTTCTGATATTATTGCTAATCTTCTTTTGTATTCCTGAATTAATTCATTCAGTGCATCAGCTTTTTCTCTTACTTCATCAGCTTTATTTTTCCACGACTCTACTTTAGTTTTATTTAATTCATAAGCAGATTCAAAATCGGTGTAATATGAACTGTTTTTTTCGTGAAAATTAGCGGTAGTCTTAGTCAAACCTTTATCAACAAGTTCGAATGCGTCAAGTACATCCTTTGCAACGTTAAGTGCTAACAATGCAGTTAGCACCAAGTACATCATACCAATCATTTTTTGACGTGGAGTTTCCTTACCGTGACCCATAATAAATAATTATTATTTTTTAGCTATAGTCATTGCTGACAGCATATTGCCATAAATATTATTTAATTCAGAGAGGTTCTGACTTAGTTTTGAAATTTCTTCTTTATACTTCTGTGTTTCTTCAACGGACAATTTAAGATCTTTCATCATTGTTGAGAGTTCTTTATATACAGCATCGTTTCCTTTCATATGTTCTTTACTTCCGGAAATTTGGGTTTCATATGCTGAATTCAACTCAGAAAGGTTATTATTTAAGCTAGCCAATTGGGATCCAAATTCTTTATGTCCTTGTGATATATTTGAATAATCAGCTTTTACAGTATTCGTTAATTCTGTGTAAGAACTAGTTAATTCGGCAGATTGCCTGGTAAATTTTTGCGCAATTTCTTCACCTGATTTATTGATAACATCTGCAGTATTTTTATAGGAAGATGCCAGAGAACTGACCGACTCATTGAGATGATCAGTATTGCTAGAATATGAAGTAGCAACCGATTTTACAGCTGCGGCAGCAGCATTCATATTATCAAGATAATCAGTAGTCGCAATTGAAGCTTCAGAAATATTTGAAAGGTTTCCAGAAGCTTCACTAAGACTTGTTAATCCCTTGCTCAGGCTATTAATTGTTTCCGGTTGTATGTTAGCATCCTGGATAAGTTCATCGAATTTTTGAAGTCCAACGCCACGTCCGGCAAGCCCCTCTTCTTTAATCTGGTCGAGGTCATCATCGTCGGATAAGTCAGCTAACTCAGGATAAACAAGTGTCCAGTCTAACTCTTCATGAAGAGGCTCGAATGCAGAGAAGAAGAAAATTACAGCTTCTGTTCCAAGTCCTGCTGTAATCATAAGAGATGCACCTGGCCAGTGCATGATTTTAAATAATGCTCCAATGATAACCACAGCTGCACCAATACCGTACAACTTGGCCATAAAATTTTTCCATCCGGAACTCTGAACAATTTCAGCAAAATTCATAGTATATAGTTTTTAATTATTACCTAAATAAGATCTAACACACCTGAATCCAATGTAAGATTTAGCTGTATCCTGATATTCATAATCATTTACACTAACCTGAAGATAATAGGCTACATCTTTCCAGGATCCCCCTCTGATAACTTTTCTTTTCATAACAGGTGGATCATCGGGTTTAGCATTGTATTTATAGTCAGGATTCATATTATGAGTAAACATAAAGGAAGATTCATCATATGCACTTGAAGTCCATTCCGCAACGTTTCCCGCCATGTCATAAAGGCCATATTCATTGGGAGCATAGGTTCCAACTCTTGCTGGAATCAAAGATCCATCATCGACATAATTTCCTCTTAATGGTTTAAAGTTAGCAACAAAGCATCCTAAAAGGTTTCTGGTATAAGGACCTCCCCATGGATACATGCTTTGATCCAGATTCCCTCTGGCAGCATATTCCCATTCTCCTCCGGTAGGGAGTCTGTATTCTTGCACAAAAGGATGACCCTGAGCAGAAAGTGCAGAATTTAAATATTGAGTTCTCCAGATTGAAAAGGCATTTGCCTGATTCCAGGTTACTCCAACCACAGGATAATTATCATATGAAGGGTGGTAGAAATATAAATTGGCATAAGGCTCATTAAAAGAATAGGTAAAATCTGATATCCAAACCAGTGTATCAGGATAGACCGGAATTTCGTTCTTAAACACGAAAGATTGTCTGCCTTCTATAGGAGAAGTGGTTCCATCAGGATTAACAACGGTTCCTTCATACTCTTTAGTAACCCGATTGAAACGATTGGCTCTTTTAGACGCTTGTTGTAAATCTATCCAATAGTAACTGTAAATTAAATTTTCAACTGCTACTTCTTTTTTACCAAAAAATTGCGCATCACCAGTATAATAAACACCAATTCTTTCTATTGCAGCTTGTACATCGCCATTTTCATCCTGATAATCAATTTCTGTATCCCAATTAATTCTTGGTGATTCTTGTCCATTTTTTATCATATTAATTGGATTCTCCTCCCTGTCTTTCAGTATATAATCATCAATTTGATCATCAACAAGAGCTTGAAGTAACAAAGAATCTTTTACCCATTTAACAAACTGGCGATATTCGTTATTAGTAATCTCTGTGTCATCCATCCAGAATGCATCAACAGTTACAGTTTTTGAGGCATTGTTTTGTGCGAAAGAAATATCTTGATCGCTCGGGCCGGTTACGAAACTACCTGAAGGGATGAAAGTCATTCCAAACGGATCGGCTTCAACGTAAGAGTTTCTGCCTTGCACACCAACTAATTCTCCATTATTATAGTTGGAACAGCTGCTTAAAATTGCCAACACGAACACTAAGGAAATAAACTTTTTCATAACTTTTCGGTTCTTATTATGCTCAAAAAAAATATTTACAAATATAAAACTAATAAAATTCTTACTAAAAATAGTCTAAATTCTTATAAAAATCTAATACTCTTATACCTTTGTGGTGTTTTATCCAGACTAAGGTCAAAACAGTATCCAACTGTAAGTTCATGAGTTCCGGAACTATATTTACTTATTTTGGACACTATAAAATCATAAGAATATCCAATTTTTACTCCGTTAAATAATTCAAGGCCAAAAATTCCTACTATTGCATCTCCTGGTCTGTATGAAACGCCACCCCAAAATCTTTTATTGTATCTTAGGTTTGTATTTATATAAAGCTGATTGGCCTTGCCATCAGATTTTAGAACAAATGTAGGCATTACTTCGAACATAGGATTTGAAAGTTGTAAATTATATCCAGCCGTTAAATAATAATGTCTAACCAAATATGGACTTGCATTTTCATATTTTATTTCAGCCTGATTTAAATGAGTGGTTGAAATTCCCAAAAAAAGTTTTTCAGTATTATAGAAAATGCCTAAACCCATATCAAACCCCACTCTGCTTTCCTTCGTTTGAGGAATCTCAGGATCTCCAGCAATATCACCTTCATTGTTTATCCAGTCAGGGTCAAGTGATTTATTAATAATTCCAAGACTTGTACCAAATGCAAGTTTCCCATCACCCAGATTCATTCTATAGGCATAATTCAAATTTAGCCCCAAATCAGAATTAAAAGCAAATGCATCATTCATAATCGAAAGTCCTAAACCATGATCAGCACCAAAAAAACTAAAAGAACCATCAGCACTGAAAAATGAAGTGGAAGGAGCGCCATCAAAACCAACCCATTGCTCATGATGAGCCATATTTAAACAAACTTTTTCGTTGGCACCTGCAGCTGCAGGATTAAAGGCGGTCAATACTGACCGGGTCTGACTGAATTCAGGATCCTGCTGCGAAAATAAATTTACAGAGCTAATAAAAAAAATGATAAATATGCTAAAATTTCTGACTTTCAATCTGTTGTTAAGCTTTGTAAATATTGAACTTGCGACACTTCGTAAATGGTTAAAATAACTAAAAAACTTTCTTAGTAACAAATTTTATTAACAGTTTATTGTTAATTACTTTATTTATTTTTTAGATCAGTGAAATTTAATGACGAATGACATAATTGAAGAAAGAAAGATCCAATATCTTTAGTTACATAAATGGGAAAATCCAAATTTTTTTACCTGAAAAAGGTGGCTTATAAAAATATTTACTCTTTTCAAAATAAATAATTATCCAAACTTCCTCATTAGCCTCCACCATCTGTCTGGAATTTCGTTGGTACATGCCATTTGATAATCCTCATATGAGCATGAAAACAGATGGTTTTTTATCTCATGTTTTTCTTGGAAAGGGATTTCCATCCACCATCGGTTTGTGCTGTTACTTTTATAAAAAATTAAATTTTGCTCAGCGGATGAATTACTGACAATAAACTTTTTACTTCCTTTTTTTTGTGGATTTTCTATCTCTTTCAATGTTAAGCCATCGATAAAATACCAAATTGCCTGAGCTGTTAGATGTACGCTTTGATCATTGATGTCTTTCTCCGGGATAATTTCGCTGAAAAGAATGGCTTTCATTTTAGAGGACGCTCCGGAGTACCTTAGAAGTTGACAAAATTCATAGCCACTCAATCCATTGGGAGAGGGACAAGCTGCTGCAGGTGAGTCAGATTGTTTAACAACTCCTATATCCACAACCAATAAATTTGTATCCCTGAGTATAGGTTCCATTGCCGCAATGTTTTCACGGATAACTCCAAGCCGGATTGAACTTTGTCCATTTTTCTCAAATTTATCAAGTAATCTGTTAGGCGTAAAATAAACCTGATGACCAAGATTATTGAAATTCAAATTTTTCGAATTTTTCTGCTTGAGCAAATGAGAAAGATAATTTCCAGAATTTAATTTCTTTTTTCTAATTCCAAAGTCAAGGCGTGAATCAATGCTTGTTACAGACCAAATATCTGAATAATTTTCGAAAGCTTTTGTTATTCCCATTGCCAGGTCTTGACTGCCTCCAATTATAATAAGGATTACATTATTATCTGATAATTCCTGAAACACATCCCTGATGGCATAATAACTATCGTTAATGTTAGAGGTTATTTTCAGGTTTCCAAGGTCAATAATTTTTGTTTTCGTATTTACATAACCTAATAGGAAAAGTTTTTTACGAATTAGATCGGGGGCTGAAGACGAACCAGTTACAAAAGCATTTCTATCTTCTTCGACACCCATAATAGCAACATCATACTTTTCAATATTGGCAATAGGAGTATCAGGTGTATGTATATTAACCGAACGAGCAAAGCTTTCTGAATCGCTGAGGTAATTCAAACTGGGTTTTTCAAGACTAACCGGATTGAAATATAAATTCAGATCCATTTACTTTTTCTTTTTTGGAGCGTTTTTCATTATTTCTTTGCAATCATCCAAACTTAATTCTTCAGGCTTTTTGCCTTTTGGAATTTTGTAGTTTTTCTTCTCGTAAGTAATATATGGCCCATATCTACCGTTTAGCACTTCCAGTCCGGGCATTTCCGCAAATTTCTTAATATTTTTGTTTTTATCTTGCAGGCGCTTTTCTTCAATAAGCTCAACTGCCCGGGCAGGCTCAATAGTCATTGGGTCATCAATACCTTTCTTTAATGAAAAGAATTTTGAATCATGTCGCACATATGGACCGAATCGACCCACACCAATTACAAGTTCTTTATTTTCGTATTCACCAATTGTTCTTGGTAGTTTGAAAAGCTCCAGAGCTTCCTCCAAAGTTATAGTTTCAATACTTTGACCCTTAAGTAGAGAAGCAAATTTAGGCTTTTCATCTTCCGAAACTTCCCCAATTTGCGCTATAGGGCCGTAACGTCCAATTTTTACAAGTACAGGTTTTTCACTTTTCGGATCTGTGCCCAAAACCCGTTCTCCTCTTGCTCTTTCTGAAACTTCAGCAGTTTTGGTAACAACAGCGTGAAAAGGTTTGTAAAACCGATCCAACATGTCTGTCCAAACCTTACTACCTTGTGCAATATTATCAAATTCTTCCTCTACAGAAGCTGTAAAGTTATAATCCATTATATTCTTGAAATGTTGCTCAAGGAAATCATTTACTATTAATCCAATATCTGTTGGAAAGATTTTTGATTTCTCGTAACCGTATTTTTCCTTCTTGGTAATTGTTTTTATCTTCCCGTCTATAAGTTTTATTTCCTTTGCATCGCGTGTTTTCCCATCACGGTCTTCCTTAATAACATATTCCCTGTTTTGAATTGTAGAAATGGTTGGAGCGTAGGTTGAAGGTCGGCCTATTCCCTGTTCTTCAAGTTTTCTAACCAGACTTGCTTCAGTATAGCGTGGTGGAGAATTGCTGTATTTTTGTTCTGCACAGATTTTTTCCATGTCCAGCGATTGAGAAACTTTCAATTCAGGAAGTAAAGTTTTAGTTTCATCTTCATTTTCATCATCTCTTGATTCCAAATATACTTTTAAAAAACCATCGAATTTTATCACCTCCCCAGTGGCAATAAATAATTCAGAGTTTTTATTATTCTGAATGTTTATGCTAGTCTTTTCAAGTAATGCATCACTCATTTGGGATGCGATAGTACGCTTCCATATTAATTCATAAAGTTTCTGCTCTTGTCTTGATCCTTCAACATTTGTCTGATTCAAATAACTTGGCCGTATGGCTTCGTGTGCTTCTTGTGCACCTTTTGTTTTGGTTTTAAATTTTCTTGTCTTTAAATATTTCTCGCCATATTGCTTAGTTATAGCTTCCGCTGAAGCTTTGAGCGCGGAATCGGAAAGATTTAAAGAGTCGGTTCTCATATATGTGATTTTTCCCGCTTCGTAAAGTCGCTGTGCAATGGCCATTGTCTGTGCAACGCTATAACCAAGTTTTCTACTAGCTTCCTGCTGTAATGTAGATGTAATGAATGGTGGAGAAGGAGATTTTTTTGCAGGTTTTTTCTTTATGTCTGCCACCTGAAATTGAGCCTCGAGGAATGACTCTAGCAAAGAAATGACCGCTTCATCTGTTGGAATTCTTTTGTTTAGTTCAGCGCTTAGTTTTTGAGCTGTACCTTTTTCATTTTTGGATTTAAAATGCCCGATTATTCTATAAGCAGAACCTGATACAAAACTACTGATTTCTCTTTCTCTTTCTACGATAAGCTTTACGGCTACCGATTGAACTCTCCCAGCCGATAATGATGGCTTAATTTTTTTTCAAAGA
>JAGLSB010000257.1 GCA_023135955.1 Bacteroidales bacterium
TTGAGTGAAGTTGAGAAGAACAATACAACCCTCATAGCCTTAAGACAAAGTGTTGAAGCTGAAAAAATTGGCAATAAAACAGGAATTTACCTGCAAAACCCTGTCCTTGAACTAGGTTATTTGTGGGGAGGTCCTGCTGTAATTGGCAATAAAACAAATATAATCTTTAAACAGAGTTTTGATTTCCCAACGACTTACAGATATAAAAATCAAATTTCCAATCTAAAAAATGAGCAAACAGAACAACAATATCAGGCACAATTAAAAGCTCTTATGTTGGAGACTCGAATAATTTGTAATGATCTGGTTCATGTAAATGCTCTATTATTTGAATTATCTAAAAGACTTACTCATGCTGATGGCATTGCGAATTCATATAAATCGAAGTACGACTATGGGGAAACGAATATTATTGAATACAATAAGGCGCAATTAAATCTATTAAATATCAGTGTTGAATTAGAATCGAAAGAGGTTGAAAAAAGCGCTCTTTTAGCTGAATTAACACGATTGAATGGTGGAGTATTTATTGACTTTAGCGAAAGCTCTTTTCTGATTCCTGAAATCCCTGCTGATTTTGAACAATGGTATTTAATCGCTGAGGAAAACAGTCCATTGTTAAGCTGGTTGAAGCAGGAAGTTGAATTAAGTCAAAAGCAGGAAAAACTCAGCAGAGCAATGTCATTACCTAAGATTCAAACCGGTTATATGAGTGAAAAGGTTATAGGACAGCAATATCAGGGAATTACTTTTGGTCTAAGCCTCCCTCTGTGGGAAAATAAGAATACAGTGAAATATGCCAGAACAAATACACTGGCCATGGAAAGTATAAAAACAGATAACAAATTACAGCTATACAATCAACTAATCACTTTACACAACAAGGCTATCAGTTTACAAAAAAACGCAAATGATTATAGGGTAAATCTCCTCTCATTTGACAATTCAGAATTGCTAATAAAAGCATTGGATAATGGCGAGATTTCTTTGATTGAATATATTCTTGAGCTCACAATTTATTATGAAAGTTTTAATAAGCTGATAGATTTGGAGAGGGATTTGAGTAAAACTCTGATTGAGTTGAATCAGTATATGTAATCTAATCCTTGTGTATATAAATTTTTCGCTTATCTAAGGATTGATTAGTGATCTCCCTAAAAACATTCAAATGTATAACTATGAAATCCCAATTTAGCGGGAATAAAAAGCATAAATTTATCCCTATTTAAAAAAACTTGCCTAAATTTAATCTACATATTCGTGTAAGCGCAGACTTGCAATTGGTTTTATTTGGGAGAAAAAATGTTGGAATAGAATAAAAAAGAAACGCTCCTTACGGAGCGTCAGGCTGAAGATGCTATCTCCAGTGATGTTATGATGCAAATATACAATATATATTATGACAAATGCAAAAGAAAACACAAGAAAAGAAAGAGTAATCGTTTATGTTGATGGTTTTAACCTATATTTTGGAATGATGGAAGCTGGATACACTAATCTCAAATGGCTTAATTTGAATTTGTTAATTAAAAATTTGTTGCTAACCAAGCAAGATATCAAAGAGATAAAATACTTTACTAGTAGGGTGAGTAATAATCCCGATAAGCAGAAAAGACAAACTCTTTATATTGAAGCCTTAGAGTCTGTAGGTATTAAAATATTTTACGGTCACTACCAACGTGATAGATTTGAGTGTAATCGCTGTGGTAATATTTGGCCTACTTTTAATGAAAAAATGACAGATGTGAATATTGCTACACAGATGCTCATTGATGCCTACCAGGATAAATATGATATGGCTATGCTAATCTCTGGAGACAGCGATCTTGTTCCTCCTATTAAAGCAATACATGAGAATTTCAGTAATAAAAGAGTTTTTGTTGCATTCCCCCCAAAACGACATAATAATTCTGTTTCGCTTGTAGCTAAAGGCTCAATGACAATTGGTCGCAAAAAACTTATGGATAGTCAATTTGAGAATGATGTCTCAAAGTATGATGGCTATGTAATTAAAAAACCAAAAGAATGGCTCTAATAACACATTTTGAATATATCACCCCTAAGCAGAGCCATCTAGATGTTATAAGGTGTTTGCACTACAAATAAATTAATTTTCAACTTGAAGTGTCTGAGAATTAAACCACATTTATTATCACAACCGTCAATGGCAAAAAGGATTGATATTTTAAATAATTTCACTAACAACACTTTTCGCCAGCCTGAATGGGAGGACACTTTACTGTTCCATAAGAACAATAAACGCAACAGTCGCCTTTTTTAGGTTTAATAATTGTTTTACAGTTTTCGCAGTCATAGAAAAATTGACAAGAGTCTTCCGGCATAATTTCTTCTTTTGTATGTCCGCACACAGGACAAGTAATGGTCGATTTAAGCTGGAATACCTTCATGATTTATAATTTTAACCCTTCTCGCTCACAACTACCGATTCCCCTTCATCTACAAAATACTTCTTTTGAAATTTCAGTGCAACATTTACAAGTAATATCAAAACCGGCACTTCAACCAGCGGCCCGATCACTGCTGCAAAAGCCTCGCCTGAGTTAATACCAAAAACGGCAATGGCAACGGCAATTGCTAATTCAAAATTGTTACTGGCTGATGTAAAAGCAATAGTGGTGGTAATTGGATAATTCGCCCCAATCTTTTTCCCCATAAAAAAAGAAAGCAAAAACATAATTACAAAATAAATCACCAGCGGAATGGCAATCCGGACTACATCAAGAGGTATTTTGACAATATATTCTCCCTTTAGTGAAAACATTACCAAAATGGTAAAAAGCAAGGCTATCAGTGTCAGCGGACTAATTTTTGGAATGAATTTTCTATGATACCATTCTTTTGTTTTTACACGAATAAGTATAAATCTTGTTAAAAACCCGGCAATAAATGGAATCCCAAGATAAATGAAAACGCTTTTCGCAATTTGTCCGATAGTGACATCTACTTCGAAAGATTCGAGCCCTAACCATCCCGGCAGGACCGTTATAAATACATAGGCATAGAACGAAAAGAAGATAACCTGAAAAATAGAATTAAAAGCAACCAATCCAGCTGCATATTCCGTATCGCCTTTTGCCAGATCGTTCCATACTATAACCATAGCGATGCATCTTGCCAGACCAATTAAAATTAATCCGGCCATATAATGAGGATAATCACGAAGAAAAACTATTGCAAGAACAAACATCAGAATTGGACCAATAATCCAGTTTTGTACTAAAGACAGAAGTAAGACTTTACGGTTGCGAAAGACATCTTTCAGCTCTTCATAACGAACCTTCGCAAGGGGTGGATACATCATTATTATCAGTCCAATTGCAATTGGAATATTTGTCGTTCCCCGACTCATTCCGTTCCAAAATGCAGCTATATCAGGAAATAAATATCCTGAAAAAACACCAACCAACATTGCTGAAAATATCCAGATTGTGAGATACCGATCTAAGAATGATAATCTTTTCTGCGATTTGTGCATATTATTTATTTTAAATATTTCAGACTAATATCTCCTATCAAAATTTTCCATTGCAGGTACTAATATAACTGAAATGTCCCGGTAAATTATCAAGAGTTAAATTATTGTGCTTTTTTTTCCATGGCAAGTATAAATCAAGTAATTATCTTCATTGCTGTAGGAATTGCTCTTATAAAAAACCGCCTCAGAAATTTCCAAGGCGGCCTTTAAAACCAATATACCGAAAGTCAGGTGGATTTTCCACCATATTTTTAATTCTCTAATTTTGCAAGTCCGCCGGTTGCCTGAACCAGCTTTATAAACTCAGACCGGTATCCTTCTTCATCTTCTCCTTTTGCACTTTTTGCAAGCTCAACAACCTGTTCGAGGCTGGCGTTTGCTTTGAATTCAGAATCTCTGAGAAGAAGTCCGAATTCTGCAACTGCTGCACTAAATCTGAAGTTTGCTGAAAGCTCATTTCTATCTTTGATCTTGCCCTGAACCGATCTTTCAATCAGGATGCTTTTAAATCCGTCTGGTTTTTTGTAACGAAGTTTTATGGTAAGCAGTTCTGCGTTTTTGTCGGGACGGATCTCTTTTGCATCTTTATTTTCCTGATACTTCAACGGATCTATCTTATAAATACTTTCGTCAGATCCTGCTGGGATAATCTCATAAAGTGCTGTAACCGTATGACCGGCACCCATCTCGCCTGCATCTTTTTTGTCGTCGTTAAAATCCTCGTCATTTAACAATCTGTTTTCATATCCTATTAAACGGTAAGCCTTTATTCTTTGGGGATTAAACTCCAATTGGAATTTTACATCTTTGGCAATAGTGAATAAAGTTCCGCCAAATTCATTAACAAGTACTTTCCTTGCCTCCTGGATATTATCGATATAGGCATAATTCCCATTCCCCTTATCGGCAATTATCTCCATTTTGTCGTCTTTGTAATTGCCCATTCCAAATCCAAGGACGGTCATATAGATACCTTTTTCTCTCTCTTTTTCAATCATTCTCTCCATTTCTGCATTAGAAGAAGCTCCTACATTAAAATCACCGTCAGTAGCTAGAATAATCCGGTTATTGCCATCCTCAATAAAATTCTCTGTCGCTGTTTTATAAGCAAGCGCCAGGCCTGCTCCACCGGCAGTAGATCCGCCTGCACTAAGTCTTTCAATTGATTCAAGAATTTTCTGCTTATTACTTCCAGAGGTTGGTTCCAAAACGAGTCCGGCAGCACCGGCATAAACTACTATGGATACTTTATCTTCAGCTCGAAGTTGATTAACCAGCATTTTAAATGCAGACTTTAAAAGTCCAAGTTTATTTTGGGAATTCATAGATCCTGACACATCAATTAAAAATACCAGGTTGGATGCAGGCAATTCATCTTTATCAAT
>JAGLSB010000258.1 GCA_023135955.1 Bacteroidales bacterium
CCCTCTCCGGCAATTAATCCAGTTTCCAAATCAATAGTGGGGATATCAAATTGGGCGTTAATGTTTATTGTAATGAAAAGGAATAAACCAATTATGGGGGAAGTAATTCTCATGTCACTTTTTTACGAAAAACCGGAGGATAAGTTACAATATAATTGTTAATTTATTCCACTCACTAATTCGTCTCTAAAAGTTTCAATAATTCATCAAGTTTTGGAGAAAGGATTATTTCTGTTCTGCGATTCCTGCTTCGGGCTTCAGGAGTATTTGAAAGATCAACGGGTTGGAATTCTCCCCTACCGGCTGCTGTAATACGATCTGGATCAATATTTCCACTTTCCATCAATATTTTCAAAACTGAAGTTGCTCTAAGCACACTCAGGTCCCAATTATCGCGAATTACAGCACCACTTCTGTATGGTACATCGTCTGTATGACCTTCAATCATTATATTAACATCCTTGTTTCTTGCCAATACTCCTGCCAGATTATTTAATGCTTGCTTTCCTCTTGCATCAACATCGTAACTACCGGATTGAAATAATAGTTTTTCATCCATGGAAACATATACTTTCCCATTTTTTCTTTCAACTGTCAGGCCTTTGCCTTCAAAACCCATAAGAGCCCTCGAGACACTTTCTTTCAGTGCATTCACAGCAGAATCTTTTTGATTTAGAATACGTTCTAATTCAGCCAATTTAGCATTTCTGGCCTCCAGTTCAGCACGCATACGAGTTATGTCATGACGGCTCTCATTTACATTCGTTTCAAGTTCACGCAATCTTCCTTCTTTTGTTTGTAAATCTTCTTGTGTATTCTGAAGCTGATTTAATAAACGTCGTGTCTCTCGCGCGTTACCTTGTAACAACGCTTCGTGAGTTGCTTGCAAGTCATTATGTTGTCGAGTGAGTTTATCAATCTCCGTTTTCAAAATGGATATTTCATTATATAATCTAATACTATCTTCAACGAATTTTTCTTTCTCAGCTACAACCAAATTCATTTTGGCACTCATTTCAGTATTTTCTACAAACAGCTGTTCATTTTCCATCATAAGCTGATCACGTTCTACTTCAAGTTTATTCCCTTTGTCGCTAATCTCTCTGAATTGCTGAGTAGGAACACATGAAAATAAGGTGAAAATAATAATTACTATTATATACAGTTTATTCATTTCTATAATATTTCCTTTTAAAACGGAAAATTAATGAAAAAATGATGTCGGATGGAAGAAAATTATTAACAGAATTGGTTTAAAGTTTAAAGTTTCAGGTTTAAAGACAAAATACTAATATATCGATAAGCTAAGTCTAGGTTTGAAGTTAAAGAGAATTTAATGTTTTCAACAAGAGGTCACTTTAAACCGTAAGACTTAACTCTTCAAACCTTAAACCAGAAACATCTTCAAATCTTTAAACTTTTTTCCCTACCTTTGCAATCCATATTTACTTAAGTTTCAAATGACTGGTGATTATAAATTTTTAAATGAAATAGATTCTCCTGAAGATCTTAAGAAACTAGATCTTGAAGATTTGTCGAATGTGAGTAAAGAACTTCGTCAGTTCATTATTGATGTTCTATCAAATAATCCCGGGCATTTTGGCGCAAGCCTAGGGGTTGTTGAATTAACTGTTGCCCTTCATTATGTTTTCAAAGCACCTTACGATAAGTTAGTTTGGGATGTAGGTCATCAGGCTTATGGTCATAAAATACTCACCGGACGACGTGATGAATTTCATACTAATAGAAAATACAAAGGAATAAGTGGATTCCCAAAACCTTCCGAAAGCGAATACGATGCTTTTGGTGTGGGGCATTCTTCCACATCAATATCTGCAGCACTGGGTATGGCTGTTGCAGCCAAGCAAAATGGAGAAGATGACAGGCAAGTCGTTGCAATAATCGGAGATGGATCACTAACTGCAGGAATGGCTTTTGAAGGATTGAATAATGCAGGAATTGAAAATTCAAATCTTCTGGTCATTCTCAATGACAATAACATGGCCATAGACCCAAATGTTGGGGCTATGAAAGAATACTTACTGGACATCACTACTTCCAGAACTTATAACAAAGTAAAAAGTGATGTTTGGAATTTCCTCGGAAGAATGAGTAAACTTATTCCCGATGCAAGACGTTATGCTCAAAAGATCGAGAACGCCCTAAAATCATTGCTTTTGAAACAATCCAATATGTTTGAATCATTGAATTTTAGATATTTTGGTCCGGTTGATGGTCATGATGTTATACATTTGAGCAGGGTTCTTGAAGACCTGAAGCATATTGAGGGTCCGAAGCTTTTGCATGTTATTACAACCAAAGGGAAAGGTTTTAAACAGGCAGAAATTAATCAGACAGCTTTTCATTCACCTGGAATATTCAACAAAGAAACTGGCGAAATCCTAAAGATTAAATCCGCGAAACCTCAACCGCCAAAACTTCAGGATGTATTTGGGGAGACGGTATTGGAACTTGCAAAAACTAACAAAGATATAATAGGTATAACTCCAGCAATGCCAACCGGAAGCAGTCTGAAAATAATGATGGATCAGTTACCTGACAGAAGTTTCGATGTTGGAATTTCTGAACAGCATGCTGTAACATTCTCTGCCGGACTCGCGATTCAAGGTATGAGACCTTTTTGTAATATCTATTCTACATTCATGCAAAGGGCTTATGACCAGGTTATTCATGATGTTGCTATTCAAAACCTGAACGTAGTTTTATGTCTGGACAGAGGCGGACTTGTTGGTGATGACGGCGCAACTCACCATGGCGTTTTTGATCTTGCTTATATGAGAACCGTTCCTAATATGATCGTTTCTGCACCAATGGACGAATCAGAACTACGGAATATGATGTATACCGCTCAGTTAAAAGAGCATGGACCATTCAGTATAAGATATCCGAGGGGCAGAGGTGTTTCTTCAGACTGGAAAAAAGAATTTACAGAAATAGAGATTGGCAAAGGAAGAGTACTAAAAGAAGGAAATGACCTGGCTATATTAACAATTGGGAATACAGGTCTCCTTGCCAAAGAAGCCATTGAAAAACTTGAAAAAGAAAATTACAGCATTGCACATTATGACCTGCGTTTCGTAAAACCTATTGACGAAAATTTACTACATACAGTTTTTAAGAAATTTAAATATATAATTACTGTTGAAGATGGTGTGATAAAGGGTGGCTTTGGTAGTGCTATTGTCGAATTTATGTGTGATAATGTTTATACTTCTGTAGTCAAACGATTAGGTGTCCCTGATAAATTTATCGAACATGGTACACAGCAGGAATTATACAAAGAATGCGGATTCGATGTTGATGGGATTATTAAAGAGGTGAAGGGGTTGGTTAAGAAGAGGGTATTATCCCAGGTTTCGTGAATATTGTAGAGACGAGGCACGCCTCGTCTGCACAATATTATTCGCCCCGTTCATTCAATAATATTCCCAGGGCATAAAAAAGGCCTTGTATGAGAATCAATTAATTCCCCAATAGCAATACAATTACAATTCAAATTTTATTCCCTGTGCCAATGGAAGTTCAGTTCCGTAGTTAACGGTATTTGTCTGTCTTCTCATATAGGCTTTCCAGGAATCTGAACCTGATTCTCGACCACCACCAGTATCTTTCTCACCACCAAATGCACCTCCTATTTCTGCTCCAGATGTCCCGATATTCACATTAGCTATTCCGCAATCCGAGCCTGATTGTGAGAGGAAAAGTTCCGCTTCGCGCATGTCTAGAGTAAAAATAGAGGATGAAAGTCCCTGGGGAACATCATTCTGAATGTGTATTGCCTCCTCTATTGTTTCATATTTTAAGAGATAGGCAAGTGGTGCAAATGTTTCTTCCTGTACAATCTCATAATGATTCTCTGCTTCAGCCAATGCGGGTACAACATAAGTTCCATATTCAAATCCTTTTCCCTTTATAACTTTGCCGCCAAATAATACTTTGCCGCCCTCCTTTTCAATCTGTGACAAAGCATTTGTAAATACTTCAACGGCTGTTTTATCAATCATTGGTCCTACCAGATAACTTTCATCAAGGGGATTCCCGATTTTCTTTTCAACCTGACCATAAGCATTTATTAATCGTGTTTTCACATCTTCATAGATGCTTTCATGAATAATAAGTCTTCTTGTACTTGTACATCTTTGTCCGGCTGTTCCAACGGCACCAAATACTATGGCTGGTATAGCGATTTCAAGATCTGCCATATCTGAAACAATTATAGCATTATTCCCACCAAGTTCCTGAATTACCCTTCCAAGTCTTTCCCCTACAATTTTTCCTACCCTCTTCCCTACATTTGTGGATCCTGTAACAGAGATTAATGGAATCCGTCTATCCTGAACAAAATTATCACCCAAAACGGATGATTTTGCTACTACCAGATTAAAAACACCTTCAGGAACATCGTTATCTATTAAAACCTTTTGTATTATATTTTGTGTTGCAATAGCTGTTAAAGGAGTTTTAGAACTGGGTTTCCAAACAACAACATCACCGGCAATGGCGGCAATCATAGTATTCCATGCCCATACGGCAACGGGGAAATTGAAGGATGTAATAAGACCCACAATACCCAGTGGCTGATATTGTTCAAACATCCGGTGATCCTTTCTCTCGGAAGGCATTGTGAATCCGTATAATTGTCTGGATTGGCCAACCGCAAAATCACAAATATCAATCATTTCCTGAACTTCTCCTTTGCCTTCCTGAAAAATTTTACCCATTTCCAGACTTACTAAATATCCCAGGTCGTCTTTATATTCTCGAAGCGCTAGTCCAATTTGCCTAACTATTTCACCACGATGTGGAGCGGGTATCTTACGCCATATCTTGAATGCTCTTGATGCCTCATTCATTACAAATTCATAATCTTCAATCTTCGCATTTCTAACTTTTGCAATTTCTTTTCCGTCTATGGGTGAAAAAGAGGATGACGTATCGCCCTTTGTATTTAACCATTTTGTTCCGGTTGTTGCACCCGCATTAATATCTTTTATACCTAGACGTTTTAAAACTTCAGCTGTTTTTGTCTCAAACTTTTCCATTTTGTTTTGGATTTATAATTTTGAAAATACAAAAATACATATCGTTGAAGTTTATATCTATGATAAATAACATGGGTGTTGTAAAATATATTTGAAGCCCGTTTTTTGAACTAATACTTATATTGCTGATTGCAGAGAATTGTATTATCTTCGTGCAGTTTAAATCAGGGTCTTAACATAAATACATTCTAAGCCCGGATGGCGGAACCGAGGAACTGCTGCCACTTTGGAAGACATATAAAATAGTTAGTTTTATTTGGGCTGGTGAAATTTTTTAAATACGAGTAAAAAGATTATAGATATAGTTTCGTTGTAATGAAACTTTTAATTATATTTGTAGTTAAGAATGCCAGATAAATTTGAGATAATATTTCTTACAAATGCTCGAGAATTTCTATTAGACCTTGATCGACCAACTAGAAAAAAGATTCTATTTAATATTGATCGTTCTAAAATTAAAAATGATCCGGAAATATTTAAAAAATTATCTGACAAGATTTGGGAATTTAGGACAAAATTCAAAAGAAAACAATATAGATTAATAGCATTCTGGGATAAAAGAAATAATAAAAATACTTTAGTTATATGCACACATGGTTTTTTAAAGAAAACACAAAAAACACCGAAAAAAGAGATTTTTATTGCGGAAGGAATAATGAATCAATATTTTAATGAATTTAAATAAAAGGAAATGGAATCAAAAGATAAAAAATTAAAAGCATATTCCTTTAACGAGATTAAGGATGAATTCATTGGAGAGAACGGAACAACAGAAAGGGAACAATATGAATTTGAGTTAAAGATTGATATATTAGGTGAAATAATAAAAAAGACCAGAAAAGAACGAAACTTGACCCAAGAACAATTAGGGAGTTTGATAGGAGTACAAAAAGCTCAAATAAGCAGATTGGAAAAACATGCTGGAAATGTACAATTAGCCACATTATTAAAAGTGTTTAACGCGCTAAAAACTAAATTGAAATTTCAAGTTCAAATAGATGATAAAAATGATTTCATAATTGCATAAAAGAAAGTTAATTCAAGGTTCAATTAGAGCTGGACAGGTTGTTTGGATTCACACCCACCCAATTTTTATGGCGGTACTCTTAATGTTCTTAATTTATTGAGATTTTATAGTTTGCCCGGATGGCGGAACCGAGGAACGAGCTCCCGCCTTGGAAGACATATTAAATAGTTAGAGTTCTCAATTTATTGAAGTTTTATAGTTTGCCCGGATGGCGGAATTGGTAGACGCGCTGGTCTCAAACACCAGTGACCTCACGGTCGTGCCGGTTCGACCCCGGCTCCGGGTACTAAGTTAGCAAATAAAAGCTTTTAAACATAACGTTTAGAGGCTTTTTTGTTTTATACTACCGAAACATTACCGAAACATTTTTCTACTTACCTACTTATTGAATTGGCTGTCTATAAGCCCACTTCCTTCTATTTCACTCTATTTCCTAACTAATTGTAACTAAGCCTTTTAAGGCGTTTTTGATGTCGATTAACACAAACATATTACTCATCTGGAGATAGTGGCTGTATGGGCCTCTAAATGGCTTTAAATCAAAGATTTGAGGCTGCTGTTTTGCAAGTGTTTGATTATGTGTAATATACATAGTGTACTTATATGTTCTTTGTGCTCATTCTAGTATTATCTGCACGATCAGGAACCATGATGTGGAATTTTATTGCTATCTTAGATTTAAGTATTGTACGACTCTTCCAAAACATAATAACCTTCCTGGGGATAATACGGTTTTGACGTACATATAAACTACTTGGCAACAAGGTTGAGATGCTGCACCAACTTAAATAAATAGTATGAAAGAAAAAAATTTATTAGCATCTGTAGCATTATTTGGTCAGCTATATAATAGCGATAGTTATACTGATATATCCTCATTATTAGGTGATTTTATTAAAGGTGCACTGGTACTAAATAATAAATACAGCTTATCTTCTTATGACATAAATAATCTAATGGAAAGTACATTTGGTTTTCAAATTCCAGAATCAGTCATAAGGAATGTAATATTTTCTAAGCTTAAAGGGATAGTCGAACATGATAAAGGAACCTTCACTTTTGATAGCAGTATAAGCTCAGATTATCAGGGAATGGGTAAAGAATTGGAAGAAAAGGATGCAATTAACAATCATATTTTTACCGGTTTAAAAAAGTATGTGTCAAAAAAAGAAGGAAATGAGCTATCTAATGAGAATGAAATGGAGCTTTTCGAGAATTTTAATCAATTCTTATTTGACAATGGTTCATCCGAAAAATATACTAATCATATTAGTTCGTTCATTATAAGCAACGAAAGTGATTTACAGTTTGTTGGTAATCTTAATTCCATTAGAGAGGGTTTAATTTTATATCAAGGAATTAAGTATACAGCAGATATCAATGAATTAGGAAAATGGAAACATAAACTAGTAATCTACTTAAACACAGAATATCTTTTTAATGCATTAGGATATGATGGAATTTTGTTAAAAGAAATCTTTTTTGATTTTAATAAATTGGTTCAAGAAATTAATAGTTCAAGTGAAGGGAATTTAATTACACTAAAATATTTTTCAGAAACGGAGGACGAGATTGAAAGTTACTTTTTTACAGCCGAGTCTATTTTAAAAAAGCATAAACGTTTGAAGCCTTGGAAAACAGCTATGAAAACACTTGTTGAAAGTTGTAGTAATCCAAGTGATATTGTATCAAGAAAGGTGGAATTCTACACTGAACTAGAAAGACTTGGAATAGAGTTACAAGAATTTGATTATGATATTGAGGAATATTCTGCTTTTAATGTTGAAGATAAAAATGTAATTGAAGAACTCAGGTGCTTATCTGAAGGAAAGAAAAAGTATTTTGATGAAGAATCCTGCTATAATTTTTTTCGAATGTTTACTAAAGTAAATTTTTTCCGGAGGGGAAATAGTAATAGGTCATTTGAAAAGATTAGGCACATTTTTATTACGAATAGTAGTTTTGCTAAATATTTAGGTCATAATAATAATGTTAAGTTTAAAGATTCTGATTGTTCATTTGCAAAGGATATTGATTTTATTACTGCACGCTTCTGGATTAAACTAAAAAAAGGCTTTTCGGAAAAAACCGAATTTCCTAAGTCTTTCAACGTTTTAACAAAAGCGAAGATTATTATTTCGTCGCAGATTAATAGTTCCATATCAAAAGAATTTGACAAGTTAGTAAAGGATACAGACGAAGAAAAACTAACAAAGGAAGAAGCACTAAAAAGAAGCTATTCCCTAAGAGAAAAACCAAGCTTACCCCTGGATATAAATGATTCTAATATTGAAAGTACTTTTGATTTTTTAAATAATGAAAGTTATTTAGATAATATTTTCCGAGAAGAGGAACGAAAAAAGGAATTTATCAAAGAAACACAAGAACGCAATAGAGAACTTCAAGAAGAAATAGCGAGAAGAGATAAAAAAGAAAAAGCTAGGGAAGAAAAAGAACGACAGGAACAGGAAGTTAAAAGGTTAGAGATAAAAAAGAAAAAGCATGAAAGTGATATTACTATTTATAATCAAAGAATGGATGATTATTGGAGATTAAAATGGACCGAAATATTCAAAGAAACAAAATGGCATTTTTGGCGGTACTTGGTATTTATCGCAATTGCAATATTTTTAATTTTCATACTTGTATCTTTTAGAGACAATTTACTTAAACTATTAAATTTTCCATTAACAGAAGACGTAAAACTAAAGTACTCTGGTTTAGTTATGGTTGTTGGTTTTCTTGCAACAGCTATTCGTTCTTTTTTTGACACCAAAAATATTCTGGTAGGTTTGAAAACGATAATCAGTCGGAAGTTTAAAAAAGCATATAAAGAAACCTATATTGTGAAATTCAAAGAAGAATTTAGAGCAGATAACATAGAGCCTATATTGGAATAAACCCAGTTGCCAACAATAAATATAGGTCATTGGGCGGATTGTGCTAGATTTAAACATGAGTATGATTAATAAAATATATAGCAGTTGGATACGGAAGTGCATTGAAATACCCAGCGTCCCATATTTCGACCTTAAGGCTTAATGCAAAATACGAAATAGAAAACAGAACATATTGAATGAAATCTAAAGCGAAAATAATAGGAGGAATATCTTTAATAATTGCATTAATTGCAATACCAATAGGAATTTTCACACCAGAAATTAGAGTATTTCTTGAATTGGACAAAATATATGTGATTGATGATAAATTTAATGATGATTTTTCTAATGAAACTATACAATACGGTGAATTTGTAGATGAACGTGATAATAAATTATATAAATGGACTAAAATTGGAAATCAAATTTGGATGGCTGAAAATTTAGCATTTATCCCTTCAGGGAATTGTGATTTTGAATTGTGGATTGAAGGTTTTAATGATAGTTTTGAGGACAAGTGGTATTGTATATACAATAATGAAGATAAATATCTTGAAAAATATGGAATATTGTATACATGGAAAGCCATTGAAGCAAATGAAGATTGTGATATTTGTCCAAATGGGTGGCACGTGGCAACTGATGAAGATTGGAAAGAGTTAGAAATGTTTATTGGAATGAATCAATCTCTAATAGATGAAATAAAATATAGGGGCAATAATGAAGCATTTGGATTAAAATCCAATATGGATTGGAGTAGAAATGGTAATGGCAATAATGAATATGGATTTAATTCCTTACCAGGTGGTTATAGACATTATGGTGATGGGAAGTTTTATAATATAGGAAATTATTCTCTTTATTGGACTGCAACAGAACTTTCTGAAAAAACTGCATTTTTTAGAAGTTTTCGATATGAGGATAATAAGATAAATAGATATTATGATGATAAAAGAAGTGCATTTTATATCCGTTGTATAAAAAATTTAAAATAATTGTCGATGAAAAAAAAGCATTTACGAAACCACAAACATTATAGATTATTTCTATTATTACTATTGTTGGTAATTGTAATACCAAATAGCGAAGCTTCACCAGGCCCGACTCCCAATGGATATAGAGTTCAAATATTTGCTAACAAATCTAAAGTAGAGGCGATTAAAGTTAAATCTGATTACGAAGCTAAATATGGTTCTGAAAAAGTAAAATTATACATTGAATTTATTGATGGCTGGTATAAAGTAAGATTAGGAGATTTTAAAACAAAGGAAGAAGCACAGTATTTATGTCAAAAAGTAAAACAACTTGGATATACTGATGCTTGGATTGTTTTTACAGTAATTGAATTTGATGAAAATGATTGATTTCACAATAAGCTCTAAGCCATACGGGTATATGCAAGTGACCGTTTTATCATATTATCAAAAATAATTCTAAAATATTTAATATATTTATTCTAAGAACTTAATAGTTCGGCCACCAGCAAATACCCTGAGTGTTGGTTGTAATTGGGTACAAACGTAGGATTAGAAATAATGAAATTGTATAATAAAATATTGATAGGCATTTTTATTGCGGTTGTATCAGCCTTGATAGCTGGACTAACAATTGAATATGTTCGAGAACATCGAGCAATTCCGTTTATTTATGAGAAAAGTCAATCCACCAAGGCAATAGAGGATAATTTACCTAAATCCAAAAGTGGCGTAGACATTATTCTAGAATCAAAAAATGAAGAATATAGCAACCAAAAAGAATTATTAAGTAGGGATTTAGATAATGTTAAATTCACAAAGGAATCATG
>JAGLSB010000259.1 GCA_023135955.1 Bacteroidales bacterium
CTGTATCCTCTTTTAAACAATGGAGTTCCAGAAGCATCAAGCGAAATATCTACATTGCCCTGATGAATATGAACATTAATTACGACCATTGGATTTTCAATATCAACATCTGGTCGAATTCCTGTTTTTTCTCTAAATCGGTCTACTATTGCATCTTTAACTCTCAGAGATACAAAAAGACTATTATTAAAAAAGGGAGTATTAACTACTGAATTAACTGCAATAGTTTTACTCGATGAAAAGTATTCTTCCCATGGAACAGAATAAACTCCATCATAAAGATCCTGTTCCGTTTTCAACTTGATATATTTCACCTTCCATAGGACACGAATAGCAGTCCGTAAGCTATAATTCATCTTGTATAATAGGGCTATACCTCCCCGAAAAGAAACTGCCCGGTGGAATATGCTTATATTTTCTCCTCCTTTAGATTCAATTTCTTCAGCAAGAATACTCTCGAGTCCAAATAAAGTAGTAGCAACAAAAGTATATTTTAACATAGGTTTAATTTAATTCTGTAAAATACCAGATCAAAACTCAAATCTGGATTCGAAAGGGATAAATTTAAGCTGTGCTTTCAAAACTAAAAATAAATAAAGTATAATTTGTCAAAAAGCACAGCTTTTTGATTTCTTTTTTGGAACTTAACTTCCTCGAAATTGATTGATATTGATTCCTTCAAGCTTAAAAAAAGATTCAACCGCTTCAATTGCATTTTTGAATCTAAGCTCATCTTTTCCTCTAACTATTTTAAAAGTGATGTTTTGCTTCTTTAATTCTTCCAAATAAATATTATATAACTCAATTCTCCTTTCTCCACCATTTTCCCTAACTTCATCCTTAACCCATTCAATATCAGGCGCACATATCAAATATAAATCCATTTTATAATCCTGAATAGCCTGGCGTAACCATTTTGGACTGCGACCAAATACTTCCTGAAACCAAACTTTAGTTATAATCAGCCAGGTATCAAAAAACAATAATTTAGGATATTCAGTATTGGCCTGAATAAATGATTCTATCTGAATAGTAGCTATATGTTCAATGTCTTCATATTTATATTCCCTGTTCAAATTTAGAATATATTCTCTGGCATATTCTGGGATTTGAAATCCATGAAAATATTTTGAGAGTTGACTGGAAATTATAGTTTTACCAGTTGACTCAGGTCCTGTTATTGCAATATTTATATTTTTAAGTCTTTTCTCCATTCGAAATAACCTACTATTGCTACGGTTGAATAAACAAAAAATAATATAACAGTTGGAAATAAGCCTTTGTAAATATATATTCCCATCGAAATTAAATCAATTACGACCCAAAACAACCAGTTTTCTAATATTTTTCTTGCAAGCATCCACATAGCAACAATGCTTGCTGAAGTTGTAAACGCGTCCCACCAGGGAAGCGTCGATCCTGTAAAGTTAATGAGAATATATCCCGAAATTATAGTCAGGATAAATGTTACAAATAAAAGTACAGACAACATCCTAAAATTCAATCTGCTAACCTTCAATTTCTTTTCCTTGGTTTCAGATTTAGAACCGCCGGAAACCCAAAAATACCAACCATAGAGAGAAATAAAGAAATAATAAACTTGCAGACTCATGTCAGCAAATAGGCGGGAGTCATAAAATACATAAACATAAAGTAGTGACGTGAGAATCCCGAGTGGCCAAAGCCAAATTAATTGTTTGACACTAAAATACAAGTAAACAAGTCCCGCAATTGCTCCCAGGATTTCAATAATATTTTCCTCAAGCCAAAGATGAATCATGTTTATTTTAAAGGGTTGCTGGTTTAACTCCTTTCAGTCGTTGAGCTCGCTGCGCTCGGTTCTGGTTCTGGTTGTTTGGAATATAAGAAGGTTCCTATATCCACAACTGGCACCTATTCACTGGTTTTCAATTTTGCCTCATACAGCGCTGCATTATTACTAATTTCTTTGGCTTTAAGAAAAATTGGATCAACATCATTATAAATTCGATAAAATTCTGATGTATTCCACAAATCACGTGCAATATAGGCTCTTGCAAGAATATATATTCTTTCTTTACTCTTTTCATAATCTTCCTGCACATATTCCAGTCCTTCCTTTTCAGCATATTTAATAAGTTGGTTCATCAATTCAGTCATTCCATTAAATTCCTTTTGGAAGACTTCAATATCCGGATATTCTTGTTCTAAATCTTTTCTATTCTTATCTACATAACTTAAAATGAAAGAATTAAGAATTCCTCTGCTTATGAGTTTTCTGTAATAATCACTATTTACAGAAGTATCAATGCTCACGAAATAGTCAGGAGAGATCCCTCCTCCTCCATAAACAATTCGTTTCTTTACCAAAGTTCGGTATTTTAAAGAATCGGGGAAATCGATTTCTTCATCACCACTTAATTCACCTGAATTATAACGATTTAACAAATCCTTTGAATATTCGTCATATCCGGTTTCATATGGTTTTTGTATTAATCGACCTGAGGGAGTATAATATTTTGCAACTGTCAGTCTTAATTCAGAACCATCGTGTAATTCAAAACGCCCCTGTACAAGGCCCTTGCCAAATGATCTACGTCCAACAATTACAGCCCTGTCCCAATCCTGTAATGCCCCAGCAACTATCTCAGAAGCTGATGCAGAAGTCTCATCAATCATTACAACGATACCACCATTTATAAAATCACCTGAATTTGTTGAATAAAAATCTCTTCTGGGATTTTGAACACCTTCTGTATAAACGATTTTTCTTCTTCCTTCCAAAAACTGATCTGCCAGATCAACTGCTGAAAACAGATACCCTCCACCATTACCACTTAAATCAAGGATTAAATCCTGCATACCTTCTTGCTTAAGCTCCTTAACTGCCTTAATGAATTCATTACTTGTAGTAGTAGAGAATCTGGATAATTTAACGTAACCAGTATTATTATCAATCATATAAGAGGCATCAAGGCTAAATAATGGGATTTTATCTCGAGTGATTGTAAAATCAAGAAGCTCGCTAACATGTCTCCTCAAAATAGAAATATTAACTTTTGTATTTTTAGGCCCCTTCAGTTTTTTCTGCACATCAATATTGGCAATTCCTGTTCCTGCAACATTCTCACCTTCAATAAAAATAATTCTGTCACCCGGACGAATCCCAACCTTTTCTGAGGGACCACCTGAAATGGGATTAATAATGAAAATAGTGTCTCTCAATATATTAAATGATACACCTATTCCTTCAAATCCGCCATCCAACTGTTCTTGAGAAGCCGATACTTCATCTCTTCTGAGATATGCAGAATGCGGATCGAGATCGTGAAGCATGTTAGAAATTACTTCATCCAATATTTTTGTCTCATTAATTGTATCGACATAATATCGAGAAATTTTACTTAAAACCTCGCCAAATTTTAATGATTCGGATGATATCTGTGAATTAACATACTTTGACACAAATAGTGACAATATGATAAATAAAAATATTTTTTTCTTCATAAGTATAAAATTAACTTTTCCACTCACTTTAGTTGATTTTCTAAAAAAATTCAAATTCAGAACTTAATTACAACAATAATATTTGTTCAAAAAACGAGCCAATAAAAGAACAAGTCAAATGCTAATTTGTTTATTCCCACTCAATAGTGGCCGGTGGTTTTGAGCTGATGTCGTAAACAACCCTGTTTATACCTTTTACTTTATTAATAATTTCGCTGGAAACTTTACTTAAAAAATCATAGGGTAAATGTGTCCAATCCGCTGTCATTCCATCTGTAGATCCAACAGCCCTGAGGGCAACAACATTTTCATATGTTCGTTCATCACCCATTACACCCACCGATTGAACTGGTAATAAGATTGTTGCTGCTTGCCAAACTTTATCATACAGATCGAATTCTTTTAACCCACTTATATAAATGTCATCTGCGTCCTGTAATATTCTAACTTTTTCACTTGTTACCTCCCCAAGTATTCTAATTCCAAGTCCGGGACCTGGAAATGGATGTCTGCCAAGTAAAGAATGCTTCAAATTCATAGCTTTCCCTACTCTTCTAACTTCATCTTTAAATAATAACCTCAATGGTTCAATAATTTTGAGATTCATTTTCTCTGGGAGTCCACCTACATTATGATGTGACTTAATTGTTGCCGAAGGACCATTAACTGAGACTGATTCAATTACATCGGGATAAATTGTTCCTTGTCCCAACCATTTAACATCTGGAATTTTAAGAGCCTCTTTTTCAAATACTTCGATGAAATTCTTTCCAATACTTTTGCGCTTTTGCTCCGGCTCTTCAACTCCTTTTAAGTCATTCATGAACTTTTGCCTGGCATCGACACCAATTACATTCAAACCCATATTTTTATAAGAATCCAAAACACTTTCAAACTCATTCTTCCTTAAAAGACCATTATCCACAAAAATGCAATACAACTGATCACCAATAGCCCTATTCAATAATATAGCAGCAACCGATGAGTCAACTCCTCCGGAAAGACCAAGTACAACATTATCCTTACCAACTTTTTCTTTAAGTTCTGCAATTGTAGTTTCTACAAAAGAGTCAGGAGTCCAATTGGCTTTACAATTGCATACTTCTGATAAGAAATTTTGTAAGATTTTACTTCCTTCTGTAGTGTGATATACTTCAGGATGAAATTGTAATCCGAAAGTTGGTTCACCTTCAATCGCAAAAGCTCCAACCCGAATATCTTCAGTACTGGAAATGACTTTATAACTTTCCGGTAATGACATTATTGTATCGCCATGCGACATCCATACCTGTGTTTTCTCTGACAGTCCTTTTAACAAAGGATTCTCTTGATCAATAAAATCGAGAAATGCGCGGCCATACTCACGAGAATTAGCTGGCAAAACTTCTCCTCCATATTTCTGGGCTAGAAATTGAGCTCCATAGCATATTCCTAAGATAGGAATTCTGGTTTTAAACCTGTCAATATCAGGAATTGGAGCATCTTCATCTCTTATGGAATAAGGGCTCCCAGACAAAATAATACCTTTAACATCATCTCCAGGCTCTGGAAAATGATTGTATGGGAAAATTTCACAGTATACATTCAATTCACGAATTCTTCTTGCAATTAACTGAGTGTACTGTGACCCAAAATCAAGAATTAAAATTTTCTCTTCCACTTTATAAGATTTAATAATTCACAAATTTAACATACTAATCTGAAAATCCATCAATAGAATCCTCTCGTATCCTCTTTATCTCAAAATTATCCCCATCCTCAACTATGAATGAATTTTCAAACTCTACTTTAGCTTCTTGCAACATATTATCCAGATTCTTATAACGAGAGGAAAAATGGCCTAGAAGTAACTTCCCCACTTTAGCCTTTTTAGCAATCATAGCAGCTTGTCGGGATGTTGAATGCAGGGTTAATGAAGCCAATTTTTCATGAGTATTTTCGAATGTTGATTCATGAAATAATAAATCCACTTCTAAAATCTGATTTGTTATTTTTGGATTATATGCAGTATCTGAAATATAGGCATAAGATCTGATTTTCCAGGGCGGTTGAGTAAGGTCATTATTATCAACCCTGCTACCATCTTCAAGAATCAGATCATCCCCGTTTTTAATGTTTGCAATCTGTTCAATTCCCGGACTATATAACTCTATAGCTTCTTTTTTAATATTAAGACCCATTGATTTTTCCTCAAATAGGAATCCCGTTGTTTCTACTCTATGTTTCAATGGGATACTCCATACATTAATATTTTTTCCACTATATATGAGGTTTTTCCTTTTATGTCCGGTTCTATGAAATATTACTTTGAAATAATTAAGGTAATCCTCTTCTCCTCTATTAAGTTTTAGAATTTCCTCGAGTGCTGCAGGTCCGTAGATATGCAAATCATTTTTCCTTCCTAGCAAATGCATAGTAGATAAAAGTCCTGGTAAGCCAAAGATATGATCTCCATGCAAGTGACTAATAAATATATGGTTGATTTTAGAAAAGTTAAATTTATACTTCCTTAGCTGCATTTGTGTTCCTTCTCCACAATCGATCAAAAAAAACCGCTCATTTGCATTAAGCAAATGAGCGGTAGGATATCTTTTGGCTGTAGGCAAAGCAGAACTGCTGCCTAATATTGTAAGCCTGAATACCAAAATTTAGAGTTTATTTATTTTCAGCATTAGTAATCATTTCTACACCCTTTTCAACAGAATCAGAAATATTTAAAACTGTATCGAGTTGAGAGATCGTAATTAACCTTTCAACAGCATCATTTAATCCAGTGAGAACAAATACCCCATTTGCATTTTTACACAAACGGTTAGCCACCAGGATGGCACTTAATCCGGAAGAATCACAATAACGACAGTTTCCGAGATCCAAAATGATATTTTTTTCACCATTCCCAGATACAAGCACTAATTCTGATTTAAGAGTTGGTGCAACATGTGTATCTAATTTTTCTTCTAATACTTTGATTAAAGTATGGTTTTCTAATTTATCTATTTTAAATTCCATTGCTGAAAATTTTTAATTACAAAGTAAATTTACTTATTTTCCTTCTTATTTTCAGCATTTTTTTTCTCATTCTGTTCCATTTCAGACTTAAGTGCCGCTAAATCAGTTATATCGCCTAGTGTAGTTTTCTCAACATTTTGTCTAACTTTCTTAGGCGCAGATTTTGGCTTTCCTTTCGCGCCCTTCTTAGTAGTCTCATTACTAGTCCTTTGCGCATCTTCGAAGATTCTGCTATGAGAAACGATGATCTTTTTAGCTGATTTTGAGAATTCAATTACTTTAAAATTAAGTTTATCTTCAGATTTCACTTTTGAACCATCTTCTTTAACAAGGTGCTTAGGAGTTGCAAATCCTTCAACACCATATGGTAATGCTATAACTGCACCTTTATCAGAAAAATCAATAATGGTTCCTTCATGAATAGAACCTGCTTCAAATATAGTTTCGAATGTATCCCATGGATTTTCCTCAAGCTGCTTATGCCCAAGGCTGAGTCGACGGTTATCCTTATCAATTTCGAGAACAGATACTTCAATTATATCGCCAATATTTGTAAATTCAGCAGGGTGTTTAATTTTCTTGGTCCATGAAAGATCAGAAATATGAATTAATCCATCTACCCCTTCTTCTATTTCAACAAAAATTCCAAAGTTTGTGAAGTTGCGAACCTTAGCAGAATGTTTTGTTTCTACTGCATATTTTTCGAGGATTTTCTCCCAAGGATCTTCTTTGAGTTGCTTAATACCAAGCGACATTTTTCTTTCTTCTCTGTCGAGAGTGAGAATTACTGCTTCAATTTCTTCACCAACCTTTAGAAATTCCTGAGCACTTCTAAGGTGCTGTGACCATGACATTTCAGAAACGTGGATAAGACCTTCAACGCCTGCTGCAATTTCAACAAATGCTCCATAATCAGCCATTACAACAACTTTACCTTTTACCTTATCACCAACTTTTAGTTTCTCATCCAGAGAATCCCAAGGATGTGAACTAAGCTGCTTAAGACCTAAAGCAATTCTCTTCTTATCATCGTCGAAATCAAGAATTACAACGTTAAGTTTTTGATCAAGCTGAACAATTTCTTCCGGATGATTTACACGACCCCATGAAAGGTCTGTAATATGAATCAAACCATCAACGCCACCTAAATCAATAAACACGCCATAAGAAGTAATATTTTTTACAGTTCCTTCGAGAACCTGTCCTTTTTCTAGTTTTGCAATAATTTCTTTCTTCTGCGCTTCCAACTCCTCTTCAATAAGTGCTTTATGAGAAACAACTACGTTTTTAAATTCGTGGTTAATTTTAACAACCTTGAATTCCATAGTTTTACTAACATAAGCATCATAATCTCTAATTGGCTTAACATCAATTTGAGAACCAGGAAGGAAGGCTTCGATGCCAAATACGTCAACGATCATTCCACCTTTTGTTCTGCACTTGATAAATCCTTTAATTACCTCATCCTGATCGAGGGCTGAGTTAACTCTGTCCCAGGAGCGCATTGCACGAGCTTTCTTGTGGGAAAGTATTAATTGACCCTTTTTATCTTCCTTACTTTCGACGTAAACCTCAACAGAGTCGCCAACTTTAAGTTCAGTATTATAACGGAATTCATTTAAACTAACCACACCTTCAGATTTGTAGCCAATATTTATAACTACTTCCCTGGTATTCATCATAATTACTGTACCATCTGTTACTTCAAGTTCAGCAACTGTGGACAATGTCTCGTTGTACAGTTCTTCAAATTTAGATTGAGTAACCTTGAATGTTTCAGTTGAAACATCTTCGAATGCATCCCAATCAAAATCTGTATCACCAGAATTCTCATCTGAAACAATTTCTTTTTTTGCTGCAGGTTTTTTCTCTTCTTTGGCAGCAGTATCTTCCTTAGAAGCTTTTTCTTCAACGTCTTTTTCCACTTTCACTGCCTTCTTCTCTTCAACAGCAGAAATTTCCTCAACAACTTCTTCTGAAGCTTTTGGCTCAACTTTCTTTTCTTCTTCGATTACTCCCTCTGACGCTTTTGTCTGTGGCTTCTTTTCTTCTTTGACAACTTCCTTTGTTGACTTAGCCACTGGGCTGGCTTCTACAGATTTCTTCTCTTCCTTGTCTTTCGTTTCTTTTTTTTCAGTAGTTTTTACTACTTTTTTTGCTGATTCCTTAGCTGGTTTTTTAGGTTTTTCAGCTATTACAGCTTCTTTTTCAGTCTTTTCCTGACTTACTTCTGTGGTTTGCTCAACATTTTCAACGCTTTCTGCGCTTTCAGTGTTCTTTTCTTTTTCACTCATTTACGTAAATTAATTTAAATTAATAAGTTAGACATTATATTGCTTAAAACGAGGTGCAAAAATATAAATTTTTTCTGATAAAATCCAATGAAATTCCAATTTAATATTTTGATGCTGTGGAGATTATCAATCAAACTACAAATGAAAAGTATAAATAAAGGTTAACGAAAGTAATATACTAATATAGGGCAAGTTAAAAATCACACAATTCCAGAGCTTTATTTTATGATTGCATATCTTATAAACCTATATTTGTGTGAAAATTCAATTTTGCTTATTCAGGATAAATTTTCGCTTCTAAAAATTATTAATCGTAAATCTTAAAATAATAATATATGAAAATCTCTATTGTAGGAACTGGATATGTTGGTTTGGTTTCAGGTACATGTTTTGCTGAAACAGGAATTAGTGTTTCGTGTATTGATATTGACAAAAAAAAGATTCAGAATCTTAATAAGGGCATTATTCCAATATATGAACCAGGTCTTGAAACAATGATTGAGAACAACGTTAAGAAAAGCAGACTTTCATTCAGCACCAATCTCAATTTAAGTATTCATGAATGCGAAGCTGTATTTATTGCTGTTGGAACACCTCCCGACGAGGACGGAAGTGCTGACTTAAAATATGTTTTAGATGTCGCTAAAGAAATTGGACAATATATGACCAATTACATTGTTGTAGTTGACAAAAGTACAGTTCCT
The DNA here is from genome assembly GCA_023135955.1 of Bacteroidales bacterium. Lineage (GTDB taxonomy): Bacteria > Bacteroidota > Bacteroidia > Bacteroidales > JAGLSB01. Next base: position 9,494 of record JAGLSB010000259.1, read on the forward strand.
ATCGGCACTGCTGAAAAAGTCAGAAATGTCATTCAAACTGAGCTGGATAAAAGAAATTCTAATTTAAAATTTGATGTAGCATCGAATCCCGAATTCCTAAAAGAGGGTGCAGCCATTCAAGATTTTCTTAAACCCGATAGAATTGTTGTGGGAATTGATTCTGAAAAATCGAAGAAAGTTTTGCAGAGACTGTATAAACCTTTTCTTTTAAATGGCCATCCACTATTATTTATGGATATTCCTTCTGCCGAATTGACAAAATATGCCGCAAATGCAATGCTGGCTACAAAAATTAGTTTTATGAACGATATTGCCAACCTTTGTGAAATTGTTGGGGCAGATGTAAATAATGTAAGAAAGGGAATTGGAAGTGATAGCAGGATAGGCACTAAATTTATCTACCCCGGAGCGGGATATGGAGGCTCTTGCTTTCCGAAAGATGTGCAAGCACTTATAAAAACTTCAAAAGAATTCAACTATTCACTCGATATTCTTCAATCAGTAGAGAACGTTAACGAAAGACAAAAAAAAGTTATTCCTGCCAAAGTTCTAAATCATTTTGATAATGATCTAGAAGGTAGGACAATAGCACTATGGGGATTATCCTTCAAACCAAAGACAGATGATATGCGGGAGGCGCCGTCGCTGGTTATAATAGAAGAAATATTAAAAGCAGGAGCAAAAATTAAGGCTTACGATCCTGTTGCAAATAATGAAGCAAAAAGAAAGATTGGAGATACAATTGATTATTCTGATGACATGTATGAAGCTATTATTGATGTTGATGCTCTCATTATAATAACAGAATGGCCAGAATTCAGGGTTCCTAATTACAAGGTTATGGACAAACTTATGAAAGATAAACTTATATTTGACGGAAGAAATATTTATGAACCAACCGAAATGGAAGAATATGGTTACACATATTATAGTATTGGCAGAGCAACAGTAAATAAACTAAAATAATGAAGAGAATTCTTGTTACCGGTGGTGCCGGCTTTATTGGGAGTCATTTATGTGAGCGACTTTTAAATGAAAATAATGAAGTAATATGTCTTGATAATTTCTTTACAGGCTCCAAACGAAATATTGTCCACCTTCTTAGCAATCCATATTTTGAATTAGTAAGGCATGATGTTACTCAAGCCTTTTATATTGAGGTAGATGAAATATACAATCTGGCTTGCCCTGCTTCTCCGGTTCATTATCAGTTTAACCCGATAAAGACTGTAAAAACATCTGTGATGGGTGCGATAAATATGCTCGGACTCGCAAAAAGAATAAAAGCAAAAGTTCTGCAGGCATCTACTAGTGAGGTTTATGGTGACCCTCATATTCACCCTCAAAAAGAAGACTATTGGGGAAATGTAAATCCGATTGGAATAAGATCTTGTTATGATGAAGGCAAAAGATGTAGCGAAACATTGTTCATGGATTATCACCATCAAAACGATGTAAAAATCAAAATAATCAGAATTTTTAATACTTATGGGCCCAATATGCATCCTAATGATGGAAGAGTAGTTTCTAATTTTATCGTTCAGGCTCTAAAAGGTAATGATATTACAATATACGGTGATGGCAGTCAGACTCGTAGTTTTCAATATGTTGACGACCTGGTAGAAGGGATGATAAGGATGATGAATACTGGCGAAAATATTACAGGACCTGTCAATATTGGTAATCCGGGTGAATATAAGATAAAAGAACTCGCAGAGATCATTATTAAAATGACAGGATCGAAGTCTAAGATTACATATTTACCTTTACCTAAAGATGATCCGATTCAAAGAAAACCGGATATTACTTATGCAAAGGAAATACTTAATAACTGGGAACCTGAGGTTGAATTGCAGGCAGGTCTCAGTAAAACTATCGCCTATTTCGATAAAATTATTTCTGAAAATATTGAATTTAGCTAGATTATTCGAGTACTATTCTCTTAATATAAATCGTTAATACTATTAATGTCAAATAAAAAATATTTATTCAAATGAAAGGAATTATCCTTGCTGGTGGAGCCGGCACCAGATTATACCCCTTAACAAAGAGTATTTCAAAACAAATCATTCCTGTATATGATAAGCCAATGATTTATTACCCATTGTCTGTATTGTTATTATCAGGAATTAAAGAAATACTAATTATCTCAACTCCGAAAGATTTACCTCTATATATTGACTTATTAAAAGATGGATCACAATTAGGAATCAGTATTGAATACGCAGAACAGCCCTCTCCCGACGGTTTGGCACAGGCATTTCTTATTGGTGAAGATTTTATTAATAATGAACCAGTTTGTCTTATCCTTGGTGACAATATTTTTTATGGTCAGAGTTTTGGGAAGACTTTATTGGATACATCAAACTTAAAAACAGGAGCAGTAGTTTTTGGATATTATGTAAATGACCCAGAAAGATATGGTGTGGTCGAATTTGATGAAAATGGAAATGCCCTCAGCCTGGAAGAAAAGCCGAATGAGCCTAAATCCAATTATGCTGTAACTGGCTTATATTTTTATGACAATACTGTTGTAGAAAAAGCTAAGTCTTTAGAACCTTCACCAAGGGGTGAACTGGAAATTACTGATCTGAACAAACTATATCTGCAAGAAAACAAACTAAATGTTCAACTTATGGGTCGTGGAATGGCCTGGCTCGATACCGGAACACATGAGAGTCTTTTACAAGCATCAAATTTTATTTACACCATTGAGGAAAGACAAGGACTTAAGATTTCTTGTATTGAAGAGATTGCCTATAAAAGAAAATTCATAGATAAAGAGCAGCTACTTCAGTTAGCCAAAGAACATGGAAATAGTCCTTATGGCGACTACCTGAGAAGTATCGCAAATGAAAAAGTATTTGTATTCCAAAAATGAACAAATTAGCTGAATCCAATCTACTATGCTTGTAACAGAAACAAAAATAAATGGTTTATATATTATTGAACCAAAAGTATTTACCGATAGCCGAGGTTATTTTTTTGAAAGCTTCAATTTGAAATATTTTCGTGAAAAAGGTTTGAATTTGAATATTATTCAGGATAATCAATCTAAGTCCCAATATGGAGTAATTAGAGGATTGCACTATCAAAAATCACCTCATGCTCAAACAAAACTTCTTAGAGTATTGGAGGGAAAAATCTTTGATGTGGCTGTGGACATGAGAAAGAGTTCCCCCGATTTTGGCAAATGGTTTGGAATAGAACTTTCTGACGAAAACAAGAAACAAATTCTCATTCCCAAAGGCTTTGCACATGGATTCTCTGTTTTAAGTGAAACAGCGGTTGTAATGTACAAATGTGATGAATACTATCATCCCGAATCAGAAGGTGGAATAATTTATAATGATAGGGACATGAATATTGACTGGCAAGTTGAAGAAGGAAAAGAAATTATATCCGAAAAAGATACCAGACTTTCTCTTTTTAAAGATTCAGATTATTATTTCGATTAATAAAGAAACTAACTCTCATTATGAAGATCCTGATTACCGGCTCAAAGGGTCAGCTTGGCCAATCGATAAAAAAAATTGAGGATGATTATCCACAGCTAGATATTGTATATACAGATATTGAAGAATTAGATATTCTGTCTCGCGATCAAGTAAAAACATTTATAAATAATCTCCATCCCAACTTTCTTATTAACTGTGCTGCCTATACGGCGGTTGATAAAGCTGAAGATAATCAGGTTTCTGCCGCTAGCTTAAATAGCATCGCACCCGGATTGCTAGCTGAAATAATGAATCAGATTGACGGGAAAACTATTCATATTAGCACCGATTACGTTTTTGATGGTAAAAAAGGTAGAGATTATCTTGAAAATGATAAACCTACAGCCTGTACCGTTTATGGTAAAACGAAGGCTGACGGAGAAAAAAATGTTCTTAAATATCCTGGGACCTATGTCATTCGCACATCATGGTTATATAGTGAATTTGGAAATAACTTTTTCAAGACAATGCACAGACTATTGAATGAAAGAGATGAGATTAAAGTGGTAAATGACCAAATAGGGACCCCTACTTATGCTACGGATCTTGCAAGAATGTTATTGTCATTTGTCGATCTGACAAACAAAAAGAAAATTGAAGAAGGAATCTATCATTTTTCAAATGACGGAATAGTTAGCTGGTACGATTTTGCAAAAGAAATTGCACTTAGATTAAATTCATCTTGTATAATTCACCCGATTCCTACTTCTGAATTCCCCTTGCCTGCAGAACGTCCCCCATACAGTGTAATGAACAAAGAGAAAATAAAAAAACTAGGACTTTTTGTTCCTGAATGGAAAGAAAGTCTTGATATTTGTATTGCGAATTATAATTAGAGTAATCAAAAAGGGCTAATATTTCTTTGGCCATATTATAAGCGCCTGAATTTTAAAATAACATATCATGTTAGAGCAAATTAAAGCAAATGCCCAAGCTTGGTTAGAGCCTGGATTTGACAAAAAAACCAGGGATAGAGTCCAATATTTATTGGAAAATGATGAAAAAGAGCTAACAGAATCTTTTTATAAATATCTGGAGTTTGGAACAGGTGGATTAAGAGGTATAATGGGCGTAGGGACCAACAGAATGAATATTTATACTCTTGGTATGGCAACTCAGGGATTAGCAAATTATCTGAAAAAGGAATTCGATGCTTTAGATCAAATTTCTGTTGTTATCGCCCACGATTGCCGCAACAACAGTCAATTGTATGCTGAAACTACTGCCAGAATATTTAGCTCGAATGGAATTAAAGCATATTTGTTTGATGCATTGCGACCAACTCCGGAGTTAAGTTTTGCCATCCGACATCTAAAAGCACAGAGCGGAGTAGTTATCACAGCATCACATAATCCAAAAGAATATAATGGCTATAAAGCATATTGGGACGATGGAGGGCAAATTATTTCTCCACATGACACAAATATTATTGAAGAAGTTAAGAAAATCAACTCTGTCGATATTATAGATTTTAAAGGAAATGATGATTTAATAGAAATAATTGGGTCTGAAATTGATGAAATTTATATTAATAAACTAAAAACACTTTCTGTTAATCCGGATATTATTGAAAGAAACTCTAATCTTAAAATTGTCTACACCCCAATCCATGGAACTGGTGTGAAACTTGTCCCTATGTCACTGAGGGCCTTTGGATTCAAAAATATTTATAATATCCCTGAGCAGGACGTAACAGATGGTAATTTTCCAACTGTTGTCTCTCCAAATCCAGAAGAATCGGCAGCCTTAAAGATGGCTCTCGAAAAAGCTGAAGAGATTGATGCCGATCTTGTTATGGCTACAGACCCTGATGCTGACCGGGTAGGCATTGCAGTGAAAAACAGAGAAGGAAAAATTAACCTTTTAAATGGAAATCAAACTGCATCGCTTTTAATATATTATCTCTTGAATGCATGGGCAGATAACAACAAAATAAAAGGCAATGAATATATCTGCAAGACCATTGTAACTACAGATTTGCTAAACAAAATGGCTGAGAAATTCGGTGTTGAACATTTTGATGTCTTAACCGGATTCAAATATATTGCAGACATTATTAAAAGATATGAAGGAAAAAAACAATTTATTGCTGGTGGTGAAGAAAGTTATGGATACCTGGCAGGAGAGTTTGTAAGAGATAAAGATGCCGTAATTTCATGTGCACTTTTTGCCGAAGTAACTGCTTGGGCAAAAGATCAGAACAAATCATTATTCGATATCCTTATTGATATCTATTTAGAATATGGATTTTATCTGGAATCCCTAAGATCAGTGGTTAGAAAGGGAATTGCTGGGGCTGAAGAAATTCAGAAACTGATGGCAGATTTCAGGGATAACCCTCCCCTATCTGTAGGCGGATCGAAAGTTTTAACTATTCACGATTATCAGTTAAGTATAACATATAATAAAGAGACTGGTGAAGAAACAAAAATAGATCTGCCACAATCTAACGTTCTACAATTTATAACAGAAGACGGAACAAAAATCTCTATTCGACCTTCCGGTACCGAACCGAAAATCAAATTTTACTTTAGTGTGAATGAAAAACTTCCATCCAGAGAGGATTATGAAGGAGTGAAGAAAAGGCTCGAAGACAAGATAAAACTTATAATAGAGGAATTGAAGCTCGATTAGGTTTATAATTGTTCTTTCAATAAGTTGCCCCTTCAGGGCGAAAAACATAAATATCT
>JAGLSB010000026.1 GCA_023135955.1 Bacteroidales bacterium
AATTAAGTGAAAAAATTAGTCCATAGAAATCATTATCCAACCATTTTTGTCTTATAATATCAGTATTTTGAATAAGTTGATCACCAATAGTCGGATAATCTATATGATAATACAAAAGATCTGCGTCCTCCTTATATTCTTCATAATAACCAGCACCTTTTGTGTAATGTAAAGCTGTATTTAAACTAAGTTCATTAGATATAAATTGTGAAACCGATATGTGATAATGCTGTTGTTCATAATGATCAATCTGGTTATCATAGAACTTCTTCTGACCAGAAAAATTGGTATATTCTCCCATAGGATTATAAGTGCGGTTATCATCTAGCATATAGGATGGCACACCACCCCACGACTGATATACCTCTTCAATACCTGAGAAGTTTTTAAATTTGATAAGAGTTTTTTCACTTTGGTAGGCTGCTGAAATATAATATGATTTTAAATCGCTTCTTGATCTGTCAATATATCCATCAGAATAAATATCTGATAGCCGAAGATTAAAACTAAAATGATCATCAACCAAACCTGTCCCTGCTGAAATACTTGTTTTAAAAGTATTGAATGAACCATAACCTGCGTCAATTTGGGTATATGCTTCTTTCTGCAAACCTATGGTCTTAAAATTCACACTGGCTCCAAATGCAGCTGCCCCATTGGTTGAAGTCCCAACACCTCTTTGAATTTGAATGTCCTCTACAGAAGTCGCAAGATCAGGCATATTTACCCACCATACGCCATGAGACTCTGAATCGTTCAATGGAATCCCATCAACAGTAATATTGATACGGTTGGCATCGGTACCCCGAATTCTAAAACCTGAATAACCTATTCCATGTCCTGCATCTGACGTAGAAACCAGGGAAGGGCTTAAAGATAATAGTGTAGGAATATCCTGACCAAAATTTTTAGATTCAATATCTTCCCTTACAATTAAATCAAATGCAACAGGATCTTTTTCTCCTGCCCTTATGGATTTTACAACCACTTCATCCATTAGGTATTTGGTTCTGCGCATTACTATTTTAATCTCAAAATCATCATCAACAAAAAATTCCCTTTCCGCTGTTTCATAACCAATAAATGATGCATTTATGATATACTTTCCCTTCATTAAATTCTGGAATTCAAACTCACCAGATTTACCAGTAATATTTCCGATATAAGAATCCGTAAAAAATACACTTGCTCCGTTGAGTGGATTTTCATTTTCATCCAAAACAATTCCAGATAAACGAAACTGTGAAAACAATTGTGTTGAACAAAAGAATAGCACAAACATTAATAATGCTCTGAACATAATAGGATTTTATTAAAAAGATAATTCAATAGATTTCTCCAAATTTCCCTTCGTCGGCATTATCCGAATCAGGTTCTAAGGGTATGATCTCA
>JAGLSB010000260.1 GCA_023135955.1 Bacteroidales bacterium
AATGAAAATCTAAGTATGCGTAATACTGAATTTGTTACAAGTACCACCATTAAACTAGATAAATTATCAAATAAGGCCAAAATACAGTCGGTTTCTTTAAATGATTTGTATAATGAAGCCGTAAATAAGCAATTATTAAATTCACATAAGCCTTCTGTTCAACCTATTTCTCCTGCGGATCATTTTTGGCTCACATCAACTTATGGTTATCGTTACGACCCTTTTACAAAAGGAAGAAGAATGCATCGTGGTATTGATCTCGCAGGACGAATTGGACTTAAAATTTATGCTTCCGGCAATGGTATAGTTAAATCTGCTGGGTATAATTTTCATGGTTATGGTAAGGAGATTACCTTAAATCATGATTTTGGTTATGAATCTGTCTATGCTCACCTTAATAAAATTCTTGTTTCTAAAGGAGATACTATACGTCGTGGACAGCTTATTGGTGAACTTGGAAGTACAGGAAGGTCTACAGGTCCTCATCTTCATTATGAGATAAGACATTACAATAAGACTGTTAATCCTATGTATTATTTCTATGAAGACCTCAGCCCTGAGGAATATATACTGATAACAGCAAACAGTACCAATTAATTAATCTTTTTTCCCTTATTTTTTATTAATTTTAGCCGAATTTTAATTTTATGGCTAAACAAAAATTTGTTTTTGATCCTCAGAATCTTAATTACAAACAAGTAAATAAGGGTCTGAAATATAAATTTGTGAAATCAATCGTTTGGATAGGCTCAAGTCTGCTGGTTGGCCTCACAATTATTGTTTTATATTCAGTTTTATTTGATACTCCCAGAGAAAGGGAATTGCGGCAGGAGAATATTTCATTGTCTGAAGATTTTGAGATTTTAAATGAGCGATATGTGAGAATTGATACAGTTCTGAAAGAGCTTAGCTACATTGATGAGAATATCTATCGCACCATTTTTGAAACAGATCCTGTAGGAGACTTCGATTCTTTGCGATCTGGCCAAAGGGAGATGCTCATTCTGTTACAGCAGGAAAATGAGATAATTGCCAGTTCTTCCGCCGATAATATACATTCCTTAATGGAAGATGTAAGGGGAATATCATATTCTTACACTCAGCTGAAGAATTATTTACTGGAAAATGAAAAACTTGCTGCTAGTGTTCCTGCCATTCAACCTATATTGAATAAAGACCTTACCAGGCTAGCCTCTGGATTTGGTGACAGGATGCACCCTTTTTATAAGATTGTGAAATTTCATACTGGAATAGATTTTACGGCCCCATCAGGAACGGAAGTTTTTGCTACCGCTGATGGCATTATTGAAAGATTAGATAGAACTGGAAGAGGAAATGGAAATACAATAGTTATTAATCATGAGAATGGTTATAAAACATATTATTCTCATTTAAGCAGATTTAGCGTCAGACAAGGAACGAAAGTTAAGAGAGGGAATGTAATTGGTTTGGTTGGGAATACCGGACTTTCAGTTGGTCCTCATCTTCATTATGAGGTTCATTTGAATGACACTCCTGTCAATCCAGTGAATTATTTTTTTAATGAATTATCATCTGCACAATACGATCGTATGATAGAAATGTCTATAAAGTCCGGTCAATCATTTGATTAACAAGATATATTTTGTAATTTTCACATCTATGTCGACAAAATTAAGATTTAACCCACAAAAACTTCAGTTCGAGGTACTGACCTACTCACCAAAAGAGAAGATCTTTCGAATATTTAGTTTTTTGTTTGTGACATTGATTTTTGCTGGATCTTTTTATTACTTGCTCGATTATAAAATTGAATCGCCCGATGCTAGTAATCTGATTACAGAACAAGATAATCTACTTTTTCATTTAAAGCTGATGAATAACGATATTCAGTATATGGAAAAGAAATTGGAGGATTTGCAATATAATGATGATCATATTTTTCGTACCTATTTTGAAGTGAACCCCTTATCAGCTTCCTTACGAGATGCAGGATTTGGAGGTGTAGATAATTTTGATCTTTATAAAAATTCTAATTTCGCACATTTACTTTCTGATATCGATAAGAATCTTGATAAGGTTAGTAAGAAACTTGTAGTTCAGTCAAGATCCTATGATGATTTACTGGAAATGGCAAGGACCAAGGAAAAGTGGCTTTTAGCACGCCCTGCTATTCAGCCAGTTAGTATCAAGCTTCTTAGACGATTTGGCTCTGCTTTTGGTATGCGCATGCATCCTATTCTGGAGGTTTATAAGATGCATGAAGGAATCGATCTCACTGCACCTCAGGGGACTCCGATTTTTGCCACTGCTGATGGTGTAGTACTTCAGTCTTCTCCTACAAATGGTGGTTATGGTAATAAAATTCTTGTTGATCATGGTTTTGGCTACAGAACTTTATATGGTCATTGCTATAAATTGCATGTCAAAAGAGGGCAAAAAGTTAAAAGAGGAGATGTTATTGGAACAGTAGGGTCTACAGGATTGTCAACTACTCCTCATTTACATTATGAAGTACATGTCAATGGCAGAAAAGTGAATCCAATAAATTATTATGCAAACGATTTATCTGCTGAAGAGTATGACCACATGATTGAATTATTATCAAAAGCAGATCCAAGTTTTGATATAAATTGATCATCTTTTAAACTTTCTTTTATATTTTGCGGAAAATTTTCTTTATGCAAAAAGTTTTACCTCTGGTTACAATTATTATTTTACTTGCAATTACTAGTTCTCCACTTTTGGCTATCGAGTTTAAAGGATATCAAAATAATGATAGTATTAAGCTTATCGATAAGTTCCACAATGAAATAATGAAGAAAGAAAATGCGGTAATTTCATGCTTACCTCAAAGTTTAGATAGTAGCATATTATTTGGAATAAATATTCAAGGGAATCTAATTCCCCTTCGGAGCGTAAAAATTGTTGCTGTTGGGGATGTAATGCCAGGAACAAATTATCCTACCACTTCATATCTTCCCAGTTCATGTTCGGCACTTTTTGACCCTGTAAAAAATATTATATCGGAAGCAGATATTGCAATTGCGAACCTGGAAGGAGTATTTTCTTCTAATGGAGGGACTCCAAAAAATTGTAACAATCCAAAAACCTGTTATGTTTTCAGAATGCCAGACGAATATGCAGAATGTATAAAGGATGCCGGTTTCGATATTCTAGGAGTAGCAAATAATCATGTTAATGATTTTGGTTTACAAGGAAGGAGAAATACAGCTAAAATACTTGATGATTTAGCTATTCCTTTTGCTGGATTTAAAGATAGATCTTATGTCATTTATGAAGCAAAGGGATTAAGAATTGGATTTTGTGCATTTGCTCCTCATATTGGTACGCTCAATTTAAAGGACTATGAGGCTGCTGCAAATCTAGTTTCCGAATTAAAACAAAAAGTTGATATTGTAATCGTATCTTTTCATGGTGGTGCTGAAGGTAAAGATCATCAGCATTTAGTAAAAGGAGATGAAATATACCTGGGGTATAATCGGGGGGATACACATCATTTTGCTCATAAAGTAATTGATGCAGGAGCAGATCTCGTTTTTGGTCATGGTCCTCATGTTGTAAGAGCTATGGAAATGTATAAAGATAAACTTATAGCATATAGTCTTGGTAATTTCTGTACTTATCGTAGATTTAACCTTTCCGGTCCCAATGCTAATGCTCCCATTCTTGAAGTAGAGTTGAACGAAAAGGGAGAATTATTATCAGCTAAGATACATTCATTTCTACAATTAGGTGAGGGAGGGCCTGTTTTTGATCCTAACAATAGAGCGGCTAAAAAAATTAATGAATTAAGCAGACAGGATTTTCCAAATCAGAAATTAAGTATTAATTCTGAAGGTCAGATTATATGGCAGTAAAAAAAATAATATTGGTCGTAATTCTATCTGTTTGCTTACTGTCAGGTTACAGTCAGGGCTCGGCTTCTATTGAAAATTATCCTTCGAGTGATAGCATTGAGTTTCTAATTTCAACCTTCAGAGGTAATGTTGGAAGGAATTTTTATGGTAATGGTACAGTAGATCGTTTAGATGTGATCTGGAGGTTTAATCTTGGTGAGGGAATAACTGTTATTAGTCGTAAACTTGGTGAACGCAAGTGGAAGGGAGCGGGATGGACAGGTCAGCCCTTGATGGTGAAAGAAGGTGTTGATACTTTCTTAATCCAGGGGGCATTCGATCATCATTTGTACAAAATAGATGCTCATAACGGAGCAGAAATATGGAAGTATAAATTTGATGATGTTGTGAAAGGAACAGGAACTCTATGGGCTAATCATAATAATGCCAATAAAGAAGAATCTGTCATAATAATGCAAGGAAGTCGTCTTGGCACCCATCATTTTCTCGATACAGATTATGTGCCCAGTTATAGAGCGATTTCATATTTCACAGGAAAAGAAATATGGAGGATGAATTCAAAATTAACACATAGTTATAGCAGAGATGTGGATGCGTCATCACTTATTTATAGAGATACAGCTTATCTTGGACTTGAAAATGGAATATTTACGGTTTTTAGTCCAAATTCTGCTTTAGCAGATTCACTTGATGGAATGCTTCAACCTGCACGTTACGAAAATCATCTTCTATACGAAATGGGAGATATAAAGGTGCATGGTGGTAATCTTGTTACTGAGTCTTCGCCATCGATGTTAGGTGATCGAATTTATATAGCCTCCGGATCAGGTCATGTTTACGGCTATAATCTTTTAAGTCGCAAAATTGACTGGGATTTTTTTATTGGTTCTGATATGGACGGTACGATTGTTATAACCAGTGACAGTTGCTTGCTGGTTTCAGTTGAGAAACAATATATTGAGGGGAAAGGAGGGGTTTTTAAACTTAATCCTTCAAAAATTCCAGAGGAATCCGTTATCTGGTATTTTCCAGTGGAGGATACTGCATACTCGAGTTGGGAAGGGGGTGTGATTGGAACTGTAGGAATCAATGATAATTATATTGAAAAGACTGGGGAAAGACTCACTGCAATCTCTGCTTTGGATGGATATACTTATATTGTTCGTCACACCAAAATTGCTGATGATATATTAGTATTAGGACCTTCAAATCAAATAAGATATAATACCCCAGAATTAATTTGCAAATTACCTACAGGAACTGGAATTTCTTCTCCAATAATAACATCGGATAGATTAATTGTTTGCAGTTACGATGGAATCTTTTTGTATAGTTATGAAGAAGAAAACTTTACTTTGCTTGATCATCTAGCTGTAGGAGTTGAGGCTACTCCCATCATTTATGGAGATCGACTTTTTATTGCATCAAGAGATGGATATTTGTACTGCCTTGGAGAAAAAGAATAAATTGATAGGATATATCTGTGTTTTTTTTTAATTTGGATTTCTTTTTTGAAAGAAATAATTGATGCCTTATAAAGAGCCAAAAATCGAAAAGATATTTTATTCTATTGGTGAAGTTGCTGCCATGTTTGATGTCAATACCTCCTTGATTAGATTTTGGGAAAAGGAGTTTGATATAATTAAACCCAAAAAGAATAAAAAAGGCAATCGATTATTTACAAAAGAAGATGTTGATAATTTTCATATTATCTATCATCTTGTAAAAGAGAAAGGCATGACCTTGAAGGGTGCCCAAAAGAAAATGAATGAAAACCGGGATGACACTCTGAATAATTTTGAAGTTATCCAATCTCTAAACAATATTAAAAATATGTTGTTGGAGATTAAAGGCGAACTTGAATAAAAAATCACCACACATTATGAAACTAAAAGAGATAATTTCCTTTTTTGAGGAGATTGCTCCCTTCTCCTTGCAGGAATCTTATGATAATAGTGGAATCCAAATTGGGAACCCAGATACTGAAATTACAGGAATACTGATTGGTATTGATCTTACTGATGAGGTTTTAGATGAGGCAATAGAAAATGATATGAATCTCATTTTAACCCACCACCCAATAATTTTTAATGGTATTAAGAAACTTACAGGAAAAAGTGTAGTTGAAAGATTGATTGTCAAAGCCATTAAAAATGATATAAATGTCCTGTCTGTTCATACTAATATTGACTCAGTTTTAAATGGAGTAAGTGGTAAAATGTGTGATAAACTAGGACTCGTGAACAGGAAGATCTTAGATCCCATTAAAGAAAAATTATTGAAGCTGGTATTTTTTGTTCCGGTCGATCATGCAGAGAAAGTGAGAAAAAGTGTATTTGATGCAGGTGCCGGAGTAATCGGCAATTATAATAGCTGCAGTTTTAATGCCGAGGGAAAAGGTAGTTTTAAGGCGGGCGACGGTACTATACCATATGTTGGGGAAAAAGGTGAATTGCATATTGAAGATGAGATCAGAGTAGAAACAATTTTACCTCAGAATCTTCGAGGAAAGGTAATTTCTGCGTTAATCAGTTCTCATCCTTATGAGGAAGTGGCTTACGATCTTTATCCACTGGCAAATTCGTGGAATTCTGTGGGTTTGGGTATGATAGGTGAGTTTGAAGAGGCAATGGAGGAGCATGAATTTCTGAATGCTGTTAAAACTATTTTCAATACAGGCTGTGTCCGATATACAGCCTTGAGGAATAAAAAAGTTAAAAAAGTTGCTGTTTGTGGTGGTAGTGGAAGCTTCTTGTTGAAGAAAGCTATCGCATCGGGAGCTGATGTTTTTGTTAGTGGGGATTTCAAATATCATCAGTTTTTTGATGCTGAAGGCAAGGTGGTAATTGTTGATATTGGGCATTACGAAAGTGAGCAATTTACTAAAGAACTTTTTTATGAATTACTTACAAGAAAATTTCCTACATTTGCACTTCTTTTATCAGAAGTAAATACAAATCCAATTAATTACTTATAGTGCTATGGCTGAGCAAAAAACAAAAATTGAAGAAACCGCTGAAATTTCTGTCGAGGATAAATTAAATGCATTATTTCAACTTCAGACAGCTGATACTTCTATTGATAAGATACGAATTCTAAGAGGAGAATTGCCACTGGAAGTGCAGGATCTTGAGGATGAGATTGAGGGTCTTGAAACTCGCGTTCAGAATTATGATGATGAGGTAAAGAAACTGGAACTGGAAATTGGCAATAAAAACCAGGATATACTTACTGCCGAGAATCTTATTAAGAAATATCAGGAGCAGCAGGATAATGTAAGAAATAACAGAGAATACGATAGTCTTTCAAAAGAAATTGAATTTCAGACTTTGGAAATTGAACTTAGTAAAAAGAAAATTTCCGAGTTTGCAATTCAGAATAAGAGTAAAGGTGAGCAGATTAATGACGCAAAAAATGGACTGGAAGAAAGAAAAGGTGATCTTGAAGCTAAAAAATCTGAGCTTGACGAAATTGTAGCTGACACTCAAAAGGAAGAAGATAACCTTGATAAGAAGTCTCTTGAAATCCAGGCAATGATTGACCCAAGGCTATTAACCGCCTATAAACGTATTCGCGGAAGTGCCCGAAACGGTTTGGCAGTTGTTCCTGTTGAACGTGATGCTTGTGGAGGTTGTTTTAACAAAATACCACCACAAAGGCAGTTAGATATCAAATCCAGAAAAAAGATTATCGTTTGTGAGTATTGCGGACGAATTCTTGTGGATGACGAAATTTTGGGCGAAGAAAAATAATGACTAATCCATTTCTCCCAAATGCCCCAATATATCTTCATTAAATTGCTTCATTTTTTGGTAATCAGGTTCTGACATACCTAATGAATCATAAAATATTTTTTCTTTATTTGAGGGAGTCAGGACAAAATAATTTCCTGCATTTTGTTTTTTCGGTTTATGTACCCAAACTGGAAAGTAATTGTATTTATCTAATCTAGTACTTACAGCATCTTTCTTTAGTTTCATCTCGAACAGAATGCCACCATCAGTGTATCTTTTTCTCTGGTTTGAGATAAAATTTCCCAGACTATAAACTACAAGCCTATTTTCATTATCATATTTGTATGTTTTGATAGGCTGAACAACATGAGGGTGAGAGCCAATAATTGCATTAGCTCCCTTATCGAGAATAAATTTTGCAAGATCTTCTTGTTCAGTATTCTGAATTCTTTGATATTCTGATCCCCAATGAATAGTTACAATAGTAAAATCAGGTTTAGCCAGTTTAGCTTTTTGTAAATCTTTTTGAATAGTTTCTTTATCGATGTAGTTTACAATATTAGGCGATTGTACTTTAAGACCATTCGTTCCATAAGTATAATTCAGGAGTGCCAGACGTATTCCATTCTTCTCAATAATGAGCGGATAGGATTTTATTCTGGAATATTCATTGTTAAAAGTACCTGTATGAATAATATTTTTATCCTCCAAAACTTGATTTGTTCTCTCCAGTCCGGATTTTCTTCGGTCGAGGGAATGATTATTTGCATTGATCAAGAGATCGAATCCGGCATTTTTTGCACTTATTGCAAGTTCGTCCGGAGATGAAAATTGCGGATATCCTTTAAAAGGAGGACCGGCAAGTGTCACTTCCAGATTCGCAATCGCAATATCTGCATTATCAAGGATGGGTTTTATCAGGCTAAAACAAGTGTCATAGTTATAAGATTTGCCATCATATGCTGAAGCAATCTGGGAATCGTGGCCCATAATATCGCCAGCAAAAACAAGTTTAAGTTCTGCCCCCTGACCTGATAGATCAAGAGTTCTAATTAGAAAAAGTAAAATAAAATATTTAAAAGATATTTGCATCAATTTATTACCAACCTCCACTAGCGCCACCACCACCAAAGCTACCACCACCGCCTCCAGAAAATCCACCAAATCCACCAAACCCTCCTGAACCCGAATTAAAATTACCCCAACTCCCGGAATGATTATTCCTTGATCCGCTTAACATTGAGAGTGCAATCCAAAAAGGTACGTTTCTACCAATTCCGTGTTGTCTGCTTCTTCTGGATTGTCCGAAGAAAAGGAAAAACATAAAAGCAATAAACAACAAACCAAGAATGCTGTTAGCCGGATTCTCTCCATTATGTGAATTATATTCTTCAGCTGTAAATTCTCCAGAAAGGAGGTTGAATATCACATCAGTTGCTTCATTAATACCTCCAATATAATCATTATTCTTAAAATTGGGTTTAATTTCATTTTCAATAATGCGTTTAGCAATTGCATCGGGGATGAATTCTTCAAGACCATAACCAGTCTGGATAGTGATTTCTCTGTCTTGGGGATAGATTAGAATTATCATTCCGTTTTGAGAATCCTTCTGACCAACTTTCCATTTCTCGCCGAATTCTGCTCCCATCAATTCAATTGGCGTATTGCCATGATCATTTAAGCTAACTATGAAAATTTGGGTTGATGTACTATCTTCAAAATATCCTAGTTTATTATTTAGGTAGTTTTCCTCTTGACTATTAAACATATCAGCATAATCATTTACCCAAGCATGTGGTTTGTCTGGTATATACTGGTTTTTCTGTGCTATTAGCTGGAAACTTAGCAATGCAGAGAATAATATTAATATGAATCTACTTTTCATCTGTTTGTAATTAATTTTTGCCAAAAGAAATTTCATCACTAAGCTCATTTTCGTCATCACTCATATAAGGAAAATGCTTTTTTAATTGCTCCCCTGTAAGAATGATTCCAGTTGAAAGTCCTTCGGTGAAATTTTCATTCTTAAAATATTTAGACATAGTTTCCTTTATTTTTTCCCAGAATTTATCTGAAACTTTTGCGTTAATTCCAGCATCGCCTAATATTGCAAATTTCTTAGATTTAATTGCGAGATAAAAAAGAACTCCATTTCTTTCTTTGGTTTTGTGAATATTTAATTTTTGAAAAATATAAGAGGCGCGATCGAGGACATCTCCTTTTAGCTCATTTTCAATATGGACCCTAATCTCTCCTGATGTATTTAATTCAGCTTCGTGTATTGCAGTTAGAATATCGACCTTCTGTGCTGGGTCGAAAAATTTTTCCGGACTCATTTCAAAAAAGTTTTGGTTAAGATATCGTTATTAAAACGAAAAAACATTAATAGAATTGCTTAAAATTCAACCTGAGGTGCTTTCTCAGATCCTGCTTCAGCCTCAAAATATCCTTTCTTGTCAAAGCCAAATATTTTTGCTGTAATTACTCTTGGGAATTTACGAACTGAAGTGTTGTAAGTTCCTACAGAATCATTAAATTTCTTTCTTTCAAAAGCTATTCGGTTTTCAGTTCCTTCAAGTTGCGCCTGAAGCTCAAGAAAATTTTGATTGGCCTTTAAATCAGGATACCTCTCCACTACAACCATTAATCTTGATAATGCACCGGATAATTGTTCTTGTGCAGCCTGAAAATTTTGAATTGTAGCAGGATTTAAGTTTGAAGGGTCAATATTAATGCCAGTAGCTTTCGATCTGGCTTCAATAACTTGTGTTAATGTTTCCTGCTCAAAATCTGCATAACCTTTTACTGTATTAACAAGGTTTGGGATGAGATCAGCTCTTCTTTGGTAAGCATTTTCAACTTGAGCCCATTGTTGAGCTATGGCTTCATCTTCTGTAACTAGTTTGTTGTATCCACAACCTGACAAAAGGGGGATAAATAGTGTCAGAATGACAAGTCTAGTCCAATTTAGTTTAAATTTCATTTTATGTAAGTATTTGATTCAATATGCTTTATAATAAAACTATTCGATAATACTGATATAGATTCAAATATTGTACCCTTTTAAGAAAAATAAATTGTTTAATAAAAATAGTCTTCTTTCTCTGAGAAAGGAAAATTAACGAGGCATCAATTGGTTAAAATTAAGTATACAAACCCTGGCACTGGTTTCATAGAGTGAAAAAAGTATAAATAAAAATTTCATACCTGCTATAAAAAATATATTCTCATATGCATATGCCCTATATTTGCTTAATAATTAAATTAAATATGAGTTTTAAAATACTAGTGCAAGAAGGAATTCCAGATCAAATTCCTGAAAAGATAGCCTTTGATCCAAATATTAATCATGCCCCAAGAAGGAAAGATATTCTAAATGCAGAAGAAAAAAAGTTGGCTCTTAGAAATGCGTTGCGATATTTTCCAGCTAAACATCACAAAGAATTAGCCATAGATTTCCATCATGAGTTGAAGGAGTTTGGCCGGATTTACATGTATAGATATCGTCCTGAATATAAGATATATGCAAGAAGTATAAATGAATTCCCATGCAAATCAAAGCAGGCAGCTGCTATTATGCTGATGCTATCAAATAATCTTGATTATGCTGTAGCTCAGCATCCTCATGAGCTAATTACATACGGTGGTAATGGAGCTGTATTTCAAAATTGGGCTCAGTATAGGATCACCATGAAGTATTTGTCAGAAATGACAGATAAGCAAACCCTTGTAATCTATTCAGGACACCCGATGGGATTGTTTCCATCCCATAAAGATGCTCCAAGAGTTGTAGTATCAAATGGCATGGTTATTCCAAATTACTCAAAACCTGACGATTATGAGCGCATGAATGCTCTTGGTGTAAGTCAGTATGGGCAGATGACAGCCGGCTCATTTATGTATATAG
The DNA here is from genome assembly GCA_023135955.1 of Bacteroidales bacterium. Lineage (GTDB taxonomy): Bacteria > Bacteroidota > Bacteroidia > Bacteroidales > JAGLSB01. The sequence continues at coordinate 11,505 of JAGLSB010000260.1, forward strand.
GGCCACAGGGAATTGTTCATGGCACAACAATTACACTATTAAATGCAGGGAGAAATCAAAGTGGAAATATTCATGGAGATTTAAGAGGAAAGGTTTATATAACATCGGGTCTCGGAGGAATGTCTGGTGCTCAACCTAAAGCTACTGTTATTGCAAATGGTGTATGTGTTATAGCAGAAATTAATCCAAAGGCAGTAAAAGTTAGGCATAAACAAGGATGGGTAGATGAAGTATATGAAGATTTAGATGAGATACTTATTCGTATGGAGCAGGCAAGAACAGGGAAAGAGGCGGTAAGCCTTGCCTACTTAGGAAATATTGTTGATCTGTGGGAAAAACTTGCAGATAATAATATTAGAATTGATCTGGGATCCGATCAGACGTCATTGCACAATCCTTATGCGGGAGGATATTATCCTGTTGGACTAAGTTTTGAAGAATCAAATATAATGATGGTAGAGAATCCTGATCTTTTTAAAAAGAAAGTACAGGAATCGCTTGTAAGGCAAGTTGAAGCTATCAACAAGCTTAGTTCTATCGGATTGTATTTTTGGGATTATGGTAATGCCTTTTTATTGGAAGCAGGACGTGCTGCTTCTAATATTTTTGAAACTAAGAATAAATTTAAATATCCTTCTTATGTTCAGGATATTATGGGGCCTATGTTTTTTGACTATGGTTTTGGTCCCTTCCGTTGGGTATGTACTTCATCTGATCCTGCAGATCTTGCTCTAACAGACAAAATTGCTGCAGAAGTTATGGAAGAGATTGTAGCCATTGCACCTGAAGAAATTCAAGGACAAATGGAAGATAATATTCATTGGATAAAAGAAGCTGGGAAAAATAATTTAGTGGTTGGTTCTCAGGCTCGCATTCTTTATGCTGATTGTGAGGGTAGAACCAAAATTGCTGAAGCTTTCAATAAAGCAATTGCTGATGGTAGGATTCACGAACCAATAGTACTGGGTAGAGATCATCATGATGTATCGGGAACAGATTCACCATACCGTGAAACATCTAATATATACGATGGTTCATCTTTTACAGCCGATATGGCGATTCAAAATGTGATAGGAGATTCTTTTCGTGGTGCTACATGGGTATCAATACATAATGGAGGAGGCGTTGGATGGGGTGAAGTTATTAATGGTGGTTTTGGAATGGTATTGGATGGTACAGAAGATGCTGACCGTCGACTAAAAATGATGTTGCATTGGGATGTTAATAATGGAATATCAAGAAGAGGTTGGGCGAGAAATGAAGGCGCAGTTTTTGCTATTAAACGAGAAATGGAAAAAACCCCGGAATTGAAGGTAACTTTGCCGGAGTTCGCAGATGAGAAGTTAATAGACAAATTATTCAAAAATGAGGAGTAAATTTTTATTACATATTATGTTAAGCATAGTCACAGTGTATTCTTGTGAATTGGATACTCTCGATTTGTTTGATGACGATCCTCGAGATGGAATTACGGGTGAGTGGAAGGTTGATGAGGATAGTGAGATATTTGGAAAGAAATCAATGGAGCGTTTTTATAATGTTTTTATTACAAAAGATGTAACTGATTCAACTTTGGTTTGGGTTGATGGATTTTACGAACTAAGCGGAAATGTGAAAATGATTCTTAATGAAAGGAACATAGAAATTTCAGATCAAACGATCGATGGATTTACAATTGAAGATGGATCTGGTAGTGTTTCAGATGATTTCGAAAGCATTATTTTATATTATTATGTTGATATAGGAACGGGCGAGAGGGATGTTGTTAGGGCGGATTATGCCAAGGAGTGATTGGTAGGTAGTGAAGTGATGATGTGAAAAGGTGATGACGTGATGTAGTGATATCGTGATAAAGTTCATTATTGTGAAGTAGTATGGGTTTCCGGCGCTAACGCAATAACTTATTCATGTGATCAACTTGCTTATGAAAACATCATTCTATATGGTCTATCAAGCTCAACTTCGAGTTCGCCTAATCCAATATTGCGACTTGTTCGTATATATTCTTTTCTATCGAAATAAACCAGCAAGGTTGGTATAGCAAATACGCGAAATTGCCCTGAAATAACTGGAGCATCTTCAATATTCACATAATATAGATTGACTTTTGGAAAGTTTTCTTCAATTAATTTCGCAACTTTCGGTTTAAGAACCTTGCAAACATTACAGCTTGGAGCAGAAAAGTAAAAAATTGCTGCCTCATCATTTTCGATGATTGCATTCATTTTATCTATGGAATTAATGTCCTTATATTCCATTTTAATATTTACCGTTGGAAAGCATAATCAATGCGCAATTGACTACACATTCTATATTATTTTTCTCCGCTAATTCAATAAGTTCATAGTTGTATGTCCCAGGATTAAAGATTATACGTTTTGGTTTCAGACTCAGAAAATAATCGTAATAATCTATCTGACGTGAGGCCCCAAGGTAAAGTGAAATGGTGTGAAGATCTGTGATTCCTGGTTTCCCTGTTAAAATTTCAATTCCAGAAATATCTCCCTTCCTCAGTCCCAAAGGGATCGGTTCATAACCGTTCTCAAGTAAACTTTTCACCATTTTATTTGAAAAACGGGCTGGGTTTGGACTTGCTCCGGGGATTAAGGTCTTTTTCATGGATTTATTTAAGGTCCAATGATAATTAAATGCTTTTGCTGTTCAAAAAACTATTTTTTCTGATCTTTATTCAGACCTTACTTTTACAAATATTAAAATCATAATGCAACTTAACAAGTTTTTGTTACAGTATAATTTGAATTATTATAGATTATTATTCACATAAGTACTGGTAATTGTATATTGTTCTATATAATAATCGATTTTTCTCTTAACCACTTAATTCATTCAGGATGCATTTTTTTTTGAGTGAGTATATGCATAATATACTATTAAAACAAAACATAGCATCGGTACTAAGTAAGCCATTTTTCAATTCAACAACATCCAGATGATTTTCCAGAAATTGCCTGTCGAGACCATAGCTACTTTTGCTTAATTCTTGTGTGTTTTCCTGATTATTAATTGTTCCTTTTTGATTGCATCCTGTTAATATTAATGTTATGAACAGGACTCCGACAATTAGTAAGTTGATTAATCTAATAATATTTTTGCCAAAAATTTACTCTAATATCTTATCAATTAGAAAAGACTTGGTAAAGTATTAACAGGATGCTAAAGTTTAAAGAATCAGCACATTATTTAAAACCATAAAGGGGTCCATAGTTTGTACAAGCTCTGTAGTCTGCGCCTTCCTTTTCTTCGCCGAATGCAGCCCAGGCAGCAGGTCGGAATATTTTGTCAGTAGGTACATTATGCATGTTTACCGGAATTCGCAATATAGAAGCCAGTGTGATAAGGTCGGCACCAATATGGCCATAACTAATTGCCCCATGATTTGCCCCCCAATTGGCCATAACAGTATAAACATCGGTAAAAGCATCTGCTCCGGTAATTCTCGGTACGAACCATGTAGTGGGCCAGGTTGGACTTGTTCGTTGATCCAGAATTTCATGAACATCATCTGGTAGATCAATTGTCCAGCCTTCAGCAATTTGCATAACAGGTCCAATTCCTTTCACAAGGTTTATACGAGACATTGTAACGGGCATCTCACCTATCGTTCTGAATTGAGACGAGTAGCCGCCACCACGAAAATATCCCCTGTCTGCCTGAGGCCATAAGGTGTTTTCCAAACATTTATTTACATCGACATCTGTAATATCCCAGAATGGTTTCATTACAGAGTTACCATCTTCATCTTTTTGTTGTCCAGTTGCATCCAGAGTAGTTGACCCGGAGTTAATAAGATGTATAATTCCGTTCTTCGCTGTACCTTCCAATGTTTTACCAGTAACTCTTTTTACTGATTCGGGACTCCAGTATGTTCGAACATCAGAAAAAATCTGGGCGGTATTTGAGATCAGGTGACCAAATAACATTACAACGCCATTAAGACTATCATTTTCTGTAGCCATAATAAATGACTGTCGGATTCCATTCCAGTCGAAGGAGGAGTTTAGAATTGCTTCAGTGAAATCGGCATTTGGTTGATAATCTGTCCACTGTCTCTGTCCCTGAAATCCACTCAGAATGGCATTTCTTCCTAAACCTTCTTCACGGTAGCCCATTTCTATCAATTTAGGGTTACCTATCATCATATCGCGGCAAATAAGAGTCATTTTTACAACGGTTTCCCATTCATGTTCTTTTCTGGCATCATCCTTCTGATTTTCAGGTGTGTTATAATCTTTTCCTTCTTTGCAATTGGCTTCTCTCCATATCAATGCTTTATTATACTCTTCTTTGTCATAAATTTCTTCGTCAATTCGACGTAGAATTTCGGTTGAGTCAACAAATTCTGTGCGAATACCCAGATAATCCTGGAAGAAATTTGAATCTACCATTGAACCTGCAATACCCATAGAGCTGTAGCCGATTGATAGATATGATTTCCCGTTCATTTGGGCAACTGCCAGAGCTGCTTTTATAAATCGTAGTATTTTTTCCTGTACATCAAATGGAATTTCAGTATCACCCACATCTTGTACGTCCCGTCCATATATTCCAAATGCTGGAAGTCCTTTTTGAGCATATCCGGCAAGAGCAGCTGCCAGATATACAGCTCCCGGTCTTTCTGTTCCATTGAAACCCCAAACAGCTTTAGGGATCGAAGGATCAGTATCCATCACTTCTGTACCGTAACACCAGGCCGGAGTAACAGTTAGGGAAACTGCAACACCTTCTTTTTGAAACTTATCAGCGCACATAGCGGCTTCTACAACTCCTCCAATATTTGTATCGGCAATTACACATTCAACTTTTTCTCCGCTGGGGAATCGCACATTATCTTCAATGAATTTTGCAGCTGTTTTAGCCATGTTCATTACCTGGTCTTCGAGAGATTCGCGCACTCCGCGTTCCCGACCATCAATTACGGGGCGTATCCCAATTTTAGGCAATTGGCCTATTAATCTAGTCTTCATATTTATTGAATTATTTGTTTATTAAGTCTGTCTTAAAGACAATTAATTTACATGGTATTGTCATTAATAAATGCACCAAGTTTTAAATATTCTTTATAAATAACGGCATACTTTTTAGCTAAATCTTTTTCAGGATAATAACTAGCATCGAATCCTTGCCCCATACCCTTTTGGGCTTCTTCTATTGTATCATAAACACCTCCTACCACAGCTGCGAACATAGCTGCGCCTAATGCACAAGTTTGTTCTGCTGTAGCTACTTTAATGGGCATATTTATAACATTTGCCAAAGTTTGCATAACGAAAGGTGATTTTTTAGCCACACCACCTAAGCCAATTATTTCATGTATTTCAACTCCTTCTTCAGTAAATCGATCCACAATTGCTTTGGAACCAAACGCTGTTGCCTCAACCAATGCTTTAAAGATTTTGGGTGAATCACTTCCCAGAGTAATTCCTGTTATTGCACCCTTGACTTCCTCGTTTGCATCAGGAGTACGACGGCCATTCATCCAATCTAATGCTAATAAAGATGTTTCCTCCAACGGAATTTTCATTGCCTTTTCACTCAGCAATGGAATTATTTGGTCAATTAATTCCTCTTTAAGTTTAATCTTAGTTTCGCTATTGATTAATGAAGAATTTTCAAGCAGATTTTCAATGGGCCATGCCAGTACATTTTTGAACCATGCGTATACATCTCCGAAAGATGATTGGCCTGCTTCAAGACCTATATATCCTGGTATTACCGACCCATCAACCTGACCGCAAATTCCCCTGATTGTCTTATTATTTACTTCTTTTTCCGAAGCAATTATAATATCGCATGTTGAGGTTCCAATTGATCTTGCAAGGATTCCGGCCTTTATTTCACCACCTACAGCTCCCATATGACAATCAAAAGCGCCTACTCCAACTTTCACGTTCTTATTTAAACCAAGTTCCGTTGCCCAGTCCTCAGTCAAGTTTCCAAAAACAACATCGCTTGAATAAGTTTCGCTTTTCATTCTACTATGAAATTCTGCCAGACCTGGATGTATTTTTTGCAAAAAATCAGCAGGAGGAAATCCTCCCCATTCTTCTGCCCAAAGTGCTTTATGTCCGGATGCACATCGACTTCTTTTTATTTCTTCAGGCTTTCCTATTCCTGTTAGAATTGAAGACATCCAATCGCAATGCTCAATATATGCATAAGCATCTTCTAAGAGTGCTTTATCCTCATTAAGGACATGTGCGATTTTTGCAAGTGCCCATTCTGAAGAGTAAATGCCTCCAACATATTTTAAGTAGTCATTTTCTTCTTTTTCATTTAAAGAATTAATCTTGTCTGCTTCTTTTATGGAAGAATGATCTTTCCAAAGAATAAATAATGCATTTGGATTTTCAGAGTATTTATCTGTAAGTGAAAGGGGAATGCCTTCTTTATTTACCAATATGGGAGTGCTTCCGGTTGTGTCAACAGAAATAGCAACTACATTATCTGCCACTCCGGCCGGACTTTCTTTTAGCACATCTTTAATAATGAAAGTCATTACTTCCAGATAATCCTTAGGATGCTGTCTGTATTGTTGTTTGGAGGGATCACAATATTTCCCTTCTATCCATCTCGGATA
>JAGLSB010000261.1 GCA_023135955.1 Bacteroidales bacterium
TCTTTATGCCGTTACGTTCCATTTTTCTGAACCATGTCATTTGTCTTTTAGCAAATTGATGAATTGCAGTATTCAGTTTTTGGAACAATGTGTCATAATCTATTTCCCCCTTAATATACCAGGTGAGAAATTTGTATTCAAGTCCGTAAAAGATTAATTTATCTGGAGCTACACCCGAATCAAGTAGGCCTTTTACTTCATCAATCATCCCATTTTTTAGCCTGTAATCCAAACGTTCAGTTATTCTTCTTCTTTGAGTCTGGCGGTCGTTTTTAATCCCTATAATTATATAATTAAGCTCAGGAAATTCAATTTGTGTTTCAGATTTGTTTGTGTAATATTCTGAAATTTCAATAGCTCTTGTTATTCTCTTCCGACTATCGGTATCGGTTTGATTGTGCGGTGTTTTATATGAATTTAAAATCGCTTCAAGTTCTTCCATGCTTTTTTCTGAAAGACTATTTCTTAATATCTGATTAAGTGGAACTCTAATTAATCTATAAGAATCCAGAACAGATTCAATATACATTCCTGTGCCACCACATAAAATTGCTAATTTTTTCCTTTTGCAGATATCTTTATATGCATCTATAAAGTCTCGTTGAAACTCAAAAACATTATATTCGTAACCGGGATCTGCGATATCAATAAGGTGATAAGGTATTTTCTTTCCTTCAATAATATAATCAGATAAATCCTTTCCTGTTCCAATATCCATTTTCCTGTAAACTTGACGCGAATCTGCAGATATAATTTCCCCATTTAGTTTTATTGCCAATTGAGCCGAAAAGCCAGTTTTGCCGCCTGCTGTAGGGCCTAATACAGAAATAAGATTTATTTTTTTTAATTCCATGAGCATAAGTTGCATGAAATTTGCAGTTATTCAAACTTTAAATTATCAATTTGTTGATCAATTTTGGATGAGAATAAATGAAATATATCTGACAACAATTAATTTGGTTAAAGAACCTTTGATTACCTGGGGACAAATTTATAAAGAAAACAAGGTAAAGGCTAAGCTTATTAACGATTTTCTCATTCCAATGTCAATTCTAATTGGTGTTACTACTCTTTTTGGAAATATTTTTGGCGGTATTGTTCAAGCTTCAGTTTCCTTTAGCTATATAGTTGCAAGCAGTATTATTTCCTTTTTACTCGTTTTTCTCGAAGTTTATCTGGCAGGATGGATTATATTTATGGTGGCGGAGAACTTTAATCCTTCAGTTGATTCTAATAAAATATTCAATCTGGTTATATATTCTCATACTCCTGTATTTTTAAGTATGGCCTTTGTAAAAATCTTCCCACAATTATATTTTGTTTCCCTGATTGGATTATATTCCATTTATATTTATTGGACAGGAATTGAGTTATTTTCAGGTTTTAAATCTGAACGAAAGATCATTTTTATGATTCTTTCTGGAATAGTTACAATTGTCTTATACCTTTTTCTAAGCTATATTTTCAATTGGATTTATGATGCGTTAATAAATGAGTTCACTAACTTTGTGAGCCAATTATAGGAAATGCAGAATAAGATAAATATTAAGAATAAACGAGCTTATTTCGATTATGAAATAATAGAGAAGTTTACTGCCGGGATTGTTTTAACCGGGACAGAAGTAAAGTCTATTAGAGAAGGTAAGGTAAGCCTTGGTGATGCTTATTGTTTTATCAGAGAGAATGAAATGTATGTCAGAGGCATGCAAATTGCCGAGTATAAATTTGGAACATATAATAACCATAGTCCGGAACGGGAACGTAAACTTCTTCTTAGAAGGAAAGAAATTAAGCGACTTAGCAGAAAAACTAAGGAGTCGGGAAATACAATAATAAGCATTCAACTATTTTTTTCAGAAACAGGTTATGCAAAGCTGCAGATCGGACTTGCAACCGGTAAGAAGCAGTATGATAAAAGAGAATCGATAAAGCAAAATGATGCTAAACGACAAATAGATCGAATGCATAAATTTAAAGTAAGATAGTACGGGAAATTTTATATGAGTTCTTATTGTCCGAAAAAGAAGTTATTTAACTCATAGATATCTTCAACACTTAGAGTCAGTTTCTGGTCGAAATAATTATCGATTCCCTGCAGTAACTCTTCGAAAGATATATATTCATCACCATTAATATCCAGATTTTTAAACTTATCAGGAATACCTTCGATAGATTTTTTTTCATAAGTTTTACCAATGATCTCAAGATATGCAATGAGGTCACCTCTATTCATTGCTTCGTTTCTTTTAAGGAGATTCTCAAGATAATCTTCTTCATTAATTGTTACCCCTTCTTCATCTACCCAGACACCTGGATATGATAACAATTCTTTATCAAGATAGTTGGGGATACCATCTGCATCATCATCTAAAGGACAACCAAGAGTGTCGGTTACGACTCCGTATGGTGTGCCCGGACATTCATCAACGGCATCGAGAATAAAATCTCCATCTTCATCATCAAACATAACAGCATCAAATTCCATTTCAGCGAACATCTTTTCTATAATAACAGTCTTTGGTTCTGAAAAAAGATCTAAATCTATTGACAAATAATTGAAGACCAGCATATCATTACCTTTATTTCCAACAACATGTGACCCTTCACTAGAAACATTATCAAGGAAGTCAGTAAAAGAATAGTGAAGCGAAGTTCCTAATTTCAGACTAATTCTGTCGGATACTTTCATTTTTAATCCCAAATTGAGAGGGATAGCCAATGTATTTTTTGAATAAGTTCCAAGACCAAACTCAATACTTTCTCTCTGACGAAGGTCTGTTTCATAAGTATAATCGCGGTAAAGAATATTACTTAAAGCAATATCTCCATTGCCTTCTGGTATATCTCTAATAGATCCATCAGACCAGTATTGGTATCTAATTTTTGTGTCATTATAAGTAGTATAAATGTCACCTTTAGGTGAAAACTGTATACTTTCGACCCCAATGCTTACAAAAGGCTTGATCAGAGCAGAATTTTTCAGAAAATGATCGAATGAGTATTCCAGATTAACACCAAAGCTTACCAGATCCGTATTAAAATTCAGATTTCTTGAAGTGTCTGTTAAGGATCTCTCATTTCCAGAAACCTGTCCATAAAGAAAATTCAGATTTAATTTCAGAAACCTTTTTGAACCCGCGTATGTGGAAACATTTATTTTATAACCATTATCACCTAGCATTGGGTTAAGGTAGGTATTGTTCACATCCCCAATAAAATTAAAAACTCCGGTGCCAATTCCCATCATAGGTTTGTAAACAGGACTTACATTTAGAACCTTTTCATTCAAGAGATCGTCAATCATATCATCCTGACCAAAAAGATAACCCCCGGTTGTAAAAAGTGCCAGAATAACCGCAAAGATTCTGTTCATCATTAGGTTTTTAATTCTCTATTCTACCTTTTTAACGATACCAGCGATGATTTGTTACCATTAATGCTTCCTGAACTGTTATTCGCCTGCCATCACTATAAGCAGATACAAAAGCATCATCAATTGGAGTTGTCTCCCAAATCTTTACTCGGTAATCTCTGGCATCCTTATAAACACTGAACGAACCTGTAGAATATTTGCGCCAACCATCGTGATATTCCATCTTTACGGCATCACTTATATTCCGGTTAGTAAAATACTTTTCAATATTGACTTCTGCATGACCAGCTGATAACTGAACCCTATAATAAATGCCATCTTTTGGTTGAAGCAATTCCCCCTCACTAAGCGATTCATCAATTGAAATTTTAGAATCTGCAACAGTAATATTATCTACTACTGTAA
>JAGLSB010000262.1 GCA_023135955.1 Bacteroidales bacterium
TTGATTCTTTTTCAGGTTCTGGAACGACAGCCCATGCAGTTCTAAACTTAAATAGACAAGATGGAGGTAATCGCAAATTCATTTTGGTTGAAATGGAGGATTATGCAGACGATATAACTGCTGAACGAGCTAAGCGAGTAATAAATGGATTTGGAGAAGGTAACAAACTTGTGAAGGGAACTGGAGGCAGTTTTGATTTCTATGAATTAGGCAAACCACTATTTCTCGAAAATGAAATGCTTAATGAAGAAGTAAGTTTAGAAAAGATACGTGAATATGTTTGGTTTTCAGAAACTCGTAAACCTTATGAAACAGTAAATGATAAAGAAGAACATTTGTTGGGCATAGCCAATTCAGCAGCTTATTACTTCTACTATTATCAAGACAAACTCACAACCCTAGACGATAGCTTTTTACGAAGCTTAAAAACACAGGCAGAGGAATACATTATATATGCTGATAATTGTGTGATTGACGATAATTTGATGCAGAAATATCATATAACATTTAAGAAAATCCCAAGGGATATAACAAGATTCTAACCTAAATTAATATGATTGAATATATAGAAATAAAAGGCTTTAAATCTGTAAAAAACATGCAGTTGGAACTTAAGCCAGTAAATGTTTTTATAGGTAGTAATGGTGCAGGTAAAAGTAATTTTGTGTCATTCTTTAAAATGGCACATGCCATTTTTAATAGGCAATTACAGCGTTATGTAATTGAAGAAAAAGCAGACAACATCCTCCATTTTGGCAGAAAAATATCAGAAACGATGTCTGGTAAAATGATTTTTGCCGATGATGCACAAAACAATAATGCCTATTGGTTTAATTTGGCACAAACCAAAGAAGGTGGTTTATTTATAAAAGAAGAAGGTTCGGGATACAATGTAACTCGTGATAATAATTATCAGAATTACTTTACCAAATCAAATGTTGAAGAAACTTATATAACAAAGGATAGCTCATATAGAAATACGTATTTAAGAGGTTATTTATCTGATATTCAAATTTATCATTTCCACGATACTTCTGCTACATCTTTGCTACGACGTGAATGTGATGTAGATGATAATGATTATCTAAAAGCGGATGGTCGTAACCTACCTGCATTTTTATATTATTTGCACGAGGAACACCCTAAATTATACAAGCGCATAGAGAAAACAATAAAATCTATAGCCCCATATATTGATAAATTCGTCTTGAAACCAAAGAAGTTGAAGAAAGATGAAATTGAACTTAGATGGGTTGAAAAAGGAGACCCTAATTCTAGTTTCAATGCCTATCAGTTCTCTGATGGTACATTACGTTTTATTGCTTTAGTTACTGTTTTAATGCAACCAGAGCCACCTAAAGTCATTGTAATTGATGAGCCTGAATTGGGATTGCATCCACAAGCTATACAGAAGTTGGCAGGTTTAATAAAAATGGCTTCAAATAAAACGCAATTAATTCTGTCAACTCAATCGGTCAACTTGGTTGATTGTTTCGATACAAACGACATCGTAACCGTTGACCGTAGTGTTTCTGAGAATCAATCAGTATTTAAGCGTTTAGATAATGATAAACTGCATGATTGGCTTGAAGAACACACTCTTGGAGAATTATGGGAAAGAAACATTATTAACTCAGCTCAACCTTTTTCAAAATGATAAGAATTATAATAATTGGAGAAGGCCCAACGGAGCAAGGATTTTGTAATGATGTTTTGCAATCAGTCTTCAATGCACAAGACAAATACATTGAAACCCCCAAAATTAAGAAGTCTCAAGGTGGAATAGTGCATTGGAGTAATCTGAAAAAGCAAATAGAATTACATCTTAAAAACACCAGCGTGTATGTTACTACCTTTCTTGACTATTATGGAATAAAATCAAAACACGAATTTCCGAAGTGGGAAGAAGCTAAAGCAATTGTGAATAAGAGCGAACGAATTACGTTTCTTGAACAAGCAATGCTTGAAGATATAGATGAATCTGTAAGATACCGCTTCATTCCCTACCTTCAATTACATGAATTTGAGGGCTTGTTATTTAGTGACATATCGGTTATCGAGGAATATTTTGATGATGATGAGTTTAACGACCATGATTACCTCATTAAAACAGATTCTACATTCGATAATCCTGAAAACATTAATGATGGTAAAAAGACAGCTCCATCAAAGCGATTAGACAGAATTATTGAAGAATATAGCAAAGTTGTATATGGCTCATTATTGGCACAAGAAATAGGATTGGATAAAATCAGAGAGAAGTGTCCAAGGTTTAATACTTGGATTGAAAAACTATTAGCATTTGAAGAATAACGTATTAACACATTGGAAAGTGGAATTAAAACCATATCAACAGCAAGTAATAAACGACCTCGATAAGTTTCTTGATTATCTCAATACCTATCAGGATTCTGCAAAAGCCTTCAACCAATTTTGGGAAGATAAAGTTGGTAAATATCAGGTCAATCTTGATGGTTCATACTCTGGAATGAAACCATATAAGAACAATATTCCGGGAGCAACACACATTGCTATGAAAGTACCTACCGCAGGTGGAAAAACCTTTATGGCTTGTAATGCGTTGAACTCAATCTTTAAATCCTTTGATGCCTCTCGTCCTAAAGCAGTTGTTTGGTTAGTTCCCTGGTCTAATTTATTGCAACAAACCGTTGGTCATTTATCAAATCCAACCCATCCATACCGTGAAAAACTAAATGCTTTGTTCGGTAACAGAGTTGAAGTTTTAGAGAAAGCGCAACTATTGCAGGGTGCAGGTTTTAATCCAACATCGGTAAAAGAGCAATTGAATATTTTTGTTTTCAATTTCAGTAGTATTCGCATTAACTCACGAAAAAAAGACGACCGTAAAGTATATGAGCAAAATGGAGCGTTAGAGCAATTTCGTGATTTTGTTGATTCCGATATAATTATTGACGAAACGGATGAAACGGCATTAATAAACGTTATTCGCTCTTTAAATCCTGTGGTGGTGGTTGATGAAAGCCATAATGCCGAAAGCGATTTAAGCGTAGAGATGCTCAATAACCTAAACCCCTCTTTTGTAATAGATTTAACAGCAACACCAAAAGAGAATAGCAATATCATAAGCTTTGTAAATGCTATGGCTCTTAAAAAAGAGAATATGGTAAAACTTCCTGTTATTGTGTACAACCACCATAAAAAGGAAGAGGTTATTACAAGTGCTTTACACCTGCAACGTCAATTGGAACTGTTAGCCAATGAAGAAGTAAAAGTAACAGGCAAATACATTCGACCTATTATTTTGTTTCAGGCACAGTCAAATATCAAAGGAAAAGACAATACCACCTACCTGCGTATAAAAGAGCAATTAACTAAGCTTAAAATTCCCGAAGAACAAATTAAGATTAAAGTAAGTGGTTTAGATGAGTTGAAAGGAATTGATTTAATGTCGAAAGATTGTGAGGTGCGATATATAATTACGGTTAACGCTCTTAAAGAAGGTTGGGACTGCCCAAATGCTTATATTTTGGCATCATTGGCAGATAAATCATCAGCAGTTGATGTGGAGCAAATACTAGGTAGGGTTTTAAGACAACCGTATGTAACGAAACATAAAACCCCACTTCTAAACTTGTCGTTTGTGCTTTCTGCAAGTTCCAAATTCCAGGCTACATTGGACAACATTGTTAAGGCATTGCAAGATTCCGGTTTTAGTAAAGATGATTATTATGCAGCGGAAGAACCTGAAATTGAACTGACCGATAACGAAGTGCTTCAAAATGAATTGTTCGGAGACGCCAATCCTGAAAAGCCGGAAACGGAACCAAAGGGGGATGACATTAATGTAGATGAGATTGATTTTAATCCCGAAACAGCACTTACTCCTGACCAAATAGGAAACACCAACAACATTGTAAAGCAGATTACAGAAAAAGGAGAAACTGAAGGGAAATCATTTGAACGAAAAGCAGATTCATATTCCGAAGATAACACTGATTATTTATTAAGAGAGATGGGCAAGCCAGTTACAAAATATAAAATTGAAGAACCGTTTGTGGATGTGGTAAACGATATTTCAATACCTCAGTTTTACCGCAAAGTTCCTAACGATGAGTTACACGACACCATTCTGTTTGAGGAGTTAAAGCAAGATGAGCAAC
>JAGLSB010000263.1 GCA_023135955.1 Bacteroidales bacterium
AGTCCGCCTGTCCATGTTTTTCCTGTAATGTCTATTCCGGCGAGGGAAATATTGGATATTTCTGCACCATAAACATAGCCGAACAGACCAACATAATTATCCTCAACCCGATTTATAAATAGATTTGAAATAGTATGATTGTTTCCTTCAAAGTTCCCGGTAAACTCCTCATAATTAGAGCCCAAAGGCTCCCAACCTGCACCCTCGTGGTAGAAATCTCCATCCACAGCATCGCCCCCAAGATCCAGATCAGCCGTGAGTATGAAACTACTGTCAAGGAGGAAGCGAACATCATCCAGTTGAGCAGCAGTACTAATTTGCCATGGATCTCCTGCAGAACCTGTACCACCATCAAACAGGTTTACATGGGAATATGGCTGATAGGAAAGAAAAGGATATCCACCGTTCTGACTGGCATTGTATCCCCATGTAGTACCAATATCCCAGCCCGCACCTATATACATGGCCTGCTTTTTCATAAGGGCTGTTGTCAATCCGGTCCCTCCTGAAGAATTTGATTGACCGCTGGTTTCTGTATCCCAGTAGCTACTCGTCACAGACGATGTTGTATTTGCCCAGGCGAGCCCTCCTACAAGAACTGTGGATGCCGTAACAGCAGCTGTAGAATAGCACCTGACAATTGTTCCGCCGTTATGTCCAACAAGACCAGCAACCCCTTCATCTCCATCTACTGTTCCCTTAGCATAAGAATCCTGGATAGTTCCGTTTTGATAGCCTGCTAATCCACCTACAGGTAGTTCTCCGCTTACATTTACAGAGCTGTATGATTCACCAATTAAGCCTGTATTACTTTCACCAATAAGTCCGCCAATTCCGTTTACCCCTGAAACCATGCCGCTACTGATGCATTTTGTGATTTCTGAATTGTTTTTCGTAAATCCGGCTAAAGCCCCTGCATACCAGGATCCTGAGATATTTACATCCACCAGGTTCACAACGGAAATTGTAGCTCCATCAACCATTCCAAATAATCCTGCAAAGTTTTCACTGGTATTGATGAATAAATTGGAAATGTAATAATTCTGACCATTAAAATTTCCGGTAAATGGATTGTCTAAATCGCCAATCGGATTCCACCCTTCTCCAAGATTAAATGGAGATACATTTAGATCGATATCAGCTGTTTGAATATAATAAGCATTAAGATTATTCCTGACCTCATTCAATTGGCTACTGAAAGCCACCTGATATGGATCCAATTCAGTTCCGGAGCCTAACATTGGTGGTGGTGGAGATGTAAAAATCCATGTAGCACCAATATTACTATTATCATAGGGGCCTCCAACTATAGCTGTATAGCCATCAGCGCTCAGAGATACTGAGCTGCCTTGTTGTGGAGTACCGATGTAACCTGTCCCAACCAGTTTACCGCCCTGTTGCGTCCAGGTGCTGCCGCTGCGGGTAAAAACCCATGAAGCTCCTATAGAACTATTATCTCCTAATCCACCAACTAATGCTGTATTGCCATCGGCGCTTAATGCTACTCCTGTTCCCTGTCTGGAATATGTTCCGACATAATCGCTCCCAATTAGTTTAGTTCCCTGTTGAGTCCAGGCACCTCCACTGCGGGTAAAAATCCAGGCAGCTCCTATATAATCATCATCGAGGAATCCACCTACCATAGCTGTATTGCCATCGGCACTCAGAGATACTGAGATCCCCTGACTAGGGGTCCCATCATAGCCTGTTCCTACCAATTTACTACCCTGCTGTGTCCAGGTACTGCCGCTGCGTGCATATATCCAGACAGCTCCAATATCACCATTATCTTTGTATCCACCTACAATTGTGGTATTGCCATCTGCACTCAGAGCTACTGATTTACCTTGATAAGATTGACCGATACCGTCAGTCCCCACTAATTTACTACCCTGCTGAGTCCAGGTACTACCGCTGCGCGAAAAAATCCAGGTAGCTCCTTTGCCAACATTATCACTACTTCCACCTAGAATAGCCGTATTCCCATCAGCACTCAAAGCTACAGAACTACCCTGAGCAGAATTTCCTGCATTGCCAGTACCTACCAATTTGCTGCCCTGCTGTGTCCAAGTGCTGCCACTGTGGGTATAAATCCAGGCAGCTCCTGTACTACTATTATCTCCGTATCCACCAACTATAGCCGTGTTGCCATCAGCGCTTATTGCTACTGAAAAGCCTTGGTGCGAGTTCCCTATATTATCGTTTGCTTCTAAAATTGCCTGTTGTGTCCAGGCACCGCCATTGCGGGTATAAATCCAGGCAGCTCCAGTATAATTATTATCGTTAGATCCACCTACGATAGCTGTGCTGCCATCGGCGCTAATGGATACAGATTCACCATGCCAGGAAGCACCGGAATAGCCGCTGGGTGTCAATTTACTACCCTGCTGGTCAATGGGAATTAGCGCTTGAGCTACAGAAAAGTTATTGGCACTGTTAGTAATAACTCCATCGTTAACAATAGAAATCTTGCCTGTTATTGCTCCCGGCATTACCATACCCACCAGTGCAATGCCATCGTTTGAAATAATAATAGCATCAGTTCCACCTATTGAGAAGTGGGTGGGGCTGGCTAAACCAGTGCCAATAATGCTTACAACAGTACCTATTGGGCCTGAACTTGGTGAAAAGGATGTAATTACAGGTTGGGCAAATGCCTCGCTACCAAAACCCACTAAAATAAGGGTAATTAGCATATTTTGAATCGAGCATTTCAAATTGTTCATGAGTATAAACTTTAAATTAAATCTCCATTAGAAAGTATCTGAATATATACGTCTAGTGATAGTAGATAA
>JAGLSB010000264.1 GCA_023135955.1 Bacteroidales bacterium
TTGATGTAACCGGGCTGGGTAATTACTCCTACCCAGTCGGTATTTTTGTTGTAATTATGGAATTGTAAATCATTTCTGTCATATGCAATTTCAGAGGGTACTTCATAACGCCCCTTCTGATTGAAAAGCTGCTCAAGCTGCATCATAATATATTCATCACCATCCAGCATGGGTATAGACGGAGGTTGGATATTCAGGGTATATTTACCCTGGTATTCAAAACGTGTTTTTCCTTTCGTTCCCCGGTGTGTTTTGATCACGAGAACCCCATCGGCTCCCTTTGATCCCCAGATCGCTGCTGAAGCCGCATCTTTGAGTACATCAATAGATTTTATGTCCTGCGGAGAAATATTTACAAGGTCCCCTATATCCTCCTGGTCCGCCGATCCAAAATCAAAAGAATCATCTACCCGGATATCCTGTGCGATACCATCCACAACAATGAGCGGTTTTGACCCTCCAAGGGATCCAAGTCCCCGGATCACGATCTGAGAACCCCCGCCAGGGCTTCCTGAGGTCATAATATCAATTCCGGATAGCTGACCCTGCATTGCTTCTTCAGCTGATACAGAGCCCAGGAATTTTGATTCTGCCATGTCAAACCTTGCCTGTGAGCTGGTTATGTCTCGCGTCGCAACACCTGTTATATCATTTACATCAGCAACGGCTGTTATGACGACCTCTTCCATTTGTATGCTTGAAGCCTCCAGTTCGACATTGATTACTTCGCGGCCATTTATTGATAACTCATATGTTTGATAACCAATATAGCTTACTGCAATGGTATTCAGCGGATTATTGACCTGAAAACTATAGTTGCCATTGTAATCTGTAATAGTACCACTGATAATTCTCCTATCCTTGTCATATTCTGTCACTGTAGCTCCAATAATACGACTTCCATCTTCGCTGTCTGTCACAACACCCCGGATAACAGTTTGACCTGAGAGTGCAACAGAGAACAGAACAATGCTGCAAGTAAAGAATAGTTTAATTTTCCAATTCATTCTTTTTCTGTTGTTTAATCAAGATCGTGTCAATTTCATGTATAACCCCTGAAATAGAGCTGTCCCAGGGAGAAGGGGCATCTCTTATTCTTGTTGCAACCATAATATTTGTTACACCTTCCATTTCAGGTATTTCCACAATCAGATTGCCATTCGTGTCATATAAACGAATCAAATCCGGAACCGTTTGAATATTCAGTGTAGAATATTTATTAATAAACTGCGTCGAGGACTCATCGAGCCGGAGTGTTTCATAGTCTCCTCCCTGATTGCTGCCGTCTGTCCATATCCTGCTTCCCCGAACGAAATGGTATTTGATTAAAGATTGTAATTCTTGCTGTGTAAGCGTATCTGTATTTAGAGAGGCAAGAGCTTCCTGAGTCGGTATAAATACAGTGTAGAACTCGCCTTCCGAAAGAAAGGGAAAGTTATCATAAATGGCATCATACATTCCCGCCTCCTTGATCAAGTCAAAAAAATGTGGGTACATCAGAATCATTGAATACATTGTTGTCCTGGGATGGTTAAACCAGCCTTTAACACTGTAGACCTGTCCATTATCTGTCGGTTCCTCTAATGGCTCAGGATGAATATCGAATATCAATGAGTCGGTTTCGTATCCATAGGTGTTGGGCAAACCACCAGATACCATGTTGTTCACATTATCAACCACAAGAAAGTTTCCTGCCAGGTTTTCAATGAATTCTTTATTGGCCATTCCTTTCGGCAGTGAAGATCCAACCTGGTTCAAAATCATTTTCGTCAATTGTGGACGATTAATTTTACTTCCAACACTATCAATAAGATTATAGGCTGAGAATTTGACCGTATTATTTTCTTCCGATACCTCAACAATAAGTGATTGGTCCTCCAGGAACGATTCATCGGACTGAACATAGAAGGCATATTCATTCCCCTCCTCCTTTAAGGCAGATAAGGTCTTTGACTCTTCCAAAGCATATCGTATCATTGAATACCCGGGACGCAGGTAAACAGGTCCTGTAATACTCGAAAAGGACCGGGGGATGATAGCCTTTTTCAGTCCGATAAAGCTACAGTTACTTCCGTAGAATTTATGCACAATATCGGACTCCTTAATGCTTATAATATCATCTGCACCATTGTAAAATCCTTTTTCAATATCGGTGCGGTAGACCGGAATATTTGTCATGTGCGCATTTAAAATGATCCTTTTTATAGCAAGCGGTATCGACTCAAAATCCTGCCAGTGCGGATACCCGCTCTTCGCAGTAATCACCTCATCAATCAATTTCTCAATCGCTTCATCTGTTGGAGCCAGGAAACAATTCTGATAGAGTAGGGTATATTTTGAATCCCTTATGTTTCCGGTCAGTTCCTGGTTCAGATCAAAGACCAGGTCAGGATATGTAAGATCATACAGTAGATCAAACTGACCTCCGGCCAATGCTTCTGGCTGACTGTTTGTGGCGAGTATGTTCACTGAGAACTCTGAAAAATAACTGGAAATCTCCTTGATCTTTTGGAAACTATAACCAGGATAATCCTGCTCCAGTAATTGCTCAGCATTATACAATGGATTCATAACCCTGTCAACTTCATACACAATTCCGTTTTCTGCAAAAATCTCCTGAGAAATGATCTTTGAATTTCCATAATACAGGCTCCCGATCTCAAAATTTCGATCATAGTAAAACTCGTAATCTTCCACATTAAGATCATTAATTTCGAAATAATCCTCGAAGAAAAGAGGCGCATACTTTCCTGACGCGGTAAACACCTTTTTATATTCGTTCGATTGTGTTGAATCCACGATCCGTTCGATACCCTTTTCCTTTATTGTATAGTATTTTTTGTTCGGATCCTTCCCGAGGGTCTTTCTTTTATACCCTCTTGGTTTGCTGTTCTCGGGGTCATTTTTATCTATCCAGCCATCGATATCCAAAGACTGAAGCTGGACCAATGTCCAGCCGTTTCGCAGAATATGCCTTACAACTATTCTCTCCAGTTCCGGACCAGGTATATTCTCCGGCGCACCTCCATAATCGGGATGCTCAGCAAACCATTGTTCGAATGCCTGGTTTGTCGGTGCAAAAATGGTATATGTACCACTTACATCAAGGATCGTATCATAGCCTGTAAGTTTAATACATTCTGCAAAAACTGAAAGATCTTCCCTGGAGCTTAGCTGGGTGTATACTTTTCCAACCAACCAATCCGGTCGCTGGTATTTCTCCTGGTCATGGATATTATCACACCCGATTAGAAACGTAAATCCTGCAAGAAGAATTAATATCTTGTTTATTCCACCGATCATACAGCAATTTTTCCCCTCATATGCTTTTTCGTAGTTTGCCGATAATTTATCAGGTATTAAATATAGAGAAATCACGACTTTAAGTACTTGCTTAAATCATTCATCATATTGTCTAATTTAGCCTTTAGTCAAAACAAAAGGGGTTGACCTTAGGGATCAACCCC
>JAGLSB010000265.1 GCA_023135955.1 Bacteroidales bacterium
AATTTTGAATTGAATATAACAGTATCATGTTATATAGTAGTAACCAGTAACAACTTCCCCCCAGCAACTTCTCCAACTTTTCATTACATTTGCAAAAAATGAATTAATGGGCGATTATTATTTAACAACTCCGGAACCTGAAACTGCAGTTTTAGTAGGTGTAATAGGAAGAGATAACGATGAGCAAGACGTGAAGGAATATCTTGATGAATTATCATTTCTTGTGGAGACAGCAGGGGCGATCCCTAAGGCTGTCTTTACTCAGAAAGTTGATAAACCCAATGCTGCTACTATGATTGGCAGCGGGAAGCTTAATGAAATAAGGAACTATGTGGAAGAAAAGGAAATTGATCTGGTAATATTTGATGATGAATTATCCCCAACTCAGTTACGGAATCTTGAACGCGAATTCAAAAAAAGAATACTCGACAGAACCAATCTTATCCTGGATATTTTTGCTAAACGTGCTAAAACTGCAAACGCAAAAACACAGGTTGAACTGGCCCAATATCAGTATCTCTTACCCCGACTTACAAGAATGTGGACTCACCTTGAAAGGCAAAGAGGGGGTATCGGACTCCGTGGGCCGGGGGAAACTGAGATTGAGACTGATAGAAGGGTAATCCGAGATAAGATAACCCGGCTAAAAGAACAACTTAAAAAAATTGATAAGCAAAAGGCTGCTCAGCGAAAAAACAGAGGGAAAATGGTTAGAGTTTCTCTTGTTGGTTATACTAATGTTGGGAAATCAACAATGATGAATCTGATCTCAAAATCGGAAGTCTTTGCTGAAAATAAATTATTTGCTACACTGGATACAACCGTAAGAAAAGTAGTAATTGAGAATTTACCCTTTTTGCTTGCAGATACTGTTGGATTTATTCGCAAATTACCACACGATTTAGTGGACTCTTTTAAATCTACTCTAGACGAAGTCAGGGAGTCTGATATTTTAATTCATATTGTAGACATTTCCCATGCAAATTTTGAAGATCAGATTCTGATTGTTGATCAAACTTTGAATGAAATTGGGGTAAATGATAAAAAAAACATCCTGGTTTTTAATAAAATTGATGCCTATAGTTACATCAAAAAAGATGACGACGACTTAACTCCGGTTAAAAAAGAGAACATGAGCCTTCAGGATCTTAAAAATACATGGATGGCTAAAACAGACCTGGAAACCGTATTTGTTTCAGCAAAACAAAGAACCAACATTAGCGAATTTAAGAAGCTTGTCTACAAAAGTGTTAAAGAAATACACTCTGTTAGGTATCCTTATAATGATTATTTGTATTGACCCTTGACTTTTTTTGTTGGGACGCGCCACGTGGCGCGTCCCAACAAAAAAATAAAAAACTACCCTATTACGCCATTCTTCCAACCAGCCCCTCAGCAATTTGCACAGCATTCAAAGCCGCACCTTTCTTAATCTGATCTCCAACACACCAGAAAGTGATTCCTTTAGGATTAGTAAGGTCTTTGCGGACACGGCCAACAAAAACGTCATCTTTTTCAGAGACGAACAGTGGCATTGGATATTGTTTTTCTGCAGGATTATCAATAAGTGTTAGTCCCTCAAATTCTTCAAAAGCCTTCTTTACCTGTTCTACACTTAGTTCATCTTTCGTTTCTACCCATATCGCTTCTGAATGTGAACGCATTATTGGAATTCGAACGCAAGTTGCACTTACAAGAATATCAGCATGCATTATTTTTTGAGTTTCCCATACCATTTTCATTTCTTCCTTGGTATAATCATTTTCGAGAAACACATCTATATGTGGAATGATATTCATAGCTAACTGATAGGCAAAAGCTTCTACTTTTGGTGTTTCGCCATTTGCAACTGCTTTTATCTGATCTTCAAGCTCTTTGATGCCTGATGCGCCCGCTCCACTTGCTGCCTGATAAGTAGCCACCTGTATTTTTTTAATGGCAGAAAGTTGCTGAATAGGCTTCAGTGCAACTACCATCTGTATGGTTGAGCAGTTTGGATTTGCAATAATATTTCTTGGACTGTTGAAAGCATCTTCCATATTTACTTCAGGTACAACAAGAGGAATATCGTCTTCATAACGAAATGCACTTGAATTGTCAATCATTATTGTTCCATGCTTTGTAATTGTTGAAGCAAAATCTTTTGAAATTCCACCACCAGCGGAAACCAATGCAATATCAATTCCTTTAAAATCATCATTATGTTTAAGCTCTTTAACCACAAGAGTCTCACCCTTGAACTTATATTCATTACCTGCACTTCGCGCAGATCCAAATAAAATCAATTCACTTAAAGGGAAATTTCGATTGTCCAGTACTTTCAAGAATTCTTGACCGACCGCACCACTAACACCAACAATTGCAACTTTCATATTATTAAATTTTTTATTCATTATATCCGAATTATTTTAATAATTCGAGAAATATTTATATATTTATACTTGCCTTTTGAAAAGCCTTTCAAATTGTAAACCCCAAAATTCGTAAAAATTATTATTAAAGTGAAAAATCTATGCTTGGTTTTTTCACTTTGTCCGATTTTTCTTTGGGGACAAGTGAAAATTGATTTCGAAAGTGAACTATCTGACCGCTGGGAGCAAGCTCCTTCCGGCAGATGGGGCGTAACTACCACAGGAGCTTTAAATAGCTCTTACTCTCTTGGACATATTTTTGATAATTCTGAATCCTGTCGAGATGTAATCTCCTATTATTTCGGAGAAATAGACCCTGAAAAGCCTATAGAATGGAGTTTTATTTTGCATCACGATTATAATCCATCTGGTTCGAATAACTGGGCCATTCATCTTCTTTCTGATAATGGAGCTAATTCAATTAATGCAGAAAACTTGTTAAATTCATTAATTCTAGGTGTAAATCAGACTAGTACAGATGATAGCCTCAGGCTATATTTTCAGAATGAAAACTCATTGACAAATTTATTAAACATTGGAATAAATTGGGAAAAGGATGTGGATAAATCAGCATATTCTTTTAAAATTGAAAAAGACAGTCTTAATTCTTTTACTTTTTATGGAGGGAAGATAGATGAAGAGATAAAATTAATTTGTCAAACAAATGAAAATATTCCATTACCGGAAAATTCCGAATTTTTTGCATTGGCTTATGAGTATACTTCATCAAAAGACAGGCTATTTTATTTCGATGATTTCGAATTTAATGCAGTTGCAGTTTGCGATAGTCTGGCTCCGGAATTGCTCGGTCACAGGTTTTTAAGCAATCAGTGTATTGAATGGACATTTTCCGAGAATGTATTTTCATCGGATAGTTTTCAGCTAATAATAGATAGTGAAACTATGCCTGACAGTACAATATTTTCATGCAATACAATACTGTCTTATTTTAAGGAATCATTTCAAAACGACACAGAATATCATTTTGAGATAATGGGTTACAGCGATAAAAAACAGAATCCAGGAACGGTTTTGGGAACATTTGAGTTTTATTATCCTGAATACAAGGATTTGATTTTTACCGAGATAATGGCGGATCCAAGTCCGGTGGTTTATCTTCCTGATTACGAATATCTGGAGATATACAATCGAAGCTATCACTCAATTAATCTGAATGGATTTGTACTTAAAATTGGTGACAAGGATTATATTTTGAATGAAACATTCTTAGAGCCATCATCGTATCTTGCATTTGTCAATGTTAATCAGGGATCATACTCAGATAATGCTTCATTTTATCCTTTATTTTCCGGTTCTTATGTTTTGCCTAATAGCGAACAAGAAATAAGTTTGTGGGCTCCTGATGGTACATTGATAGAGGCTCTTCATTATTCAGAAAATTGGTGTGATGATGAATTGAAATCGGAGGGTGGATGGTCGCTTGAGAGAATAGATTTAACGAATTTGTGTGGAAGCGATGAAATATGGACGGCATCCTCAGATAGTAGAGGAGGAACGCCTGGAGAAAAAAATTCCTGGGAAATTCCTATTCCGGATAATGAAAATCCTTATATCTCCAATGTTGAATTTAAAGATAGTCTTAGTTATTTGATGCATTTCAATGAAACTGTTTTTTGCGATTTTTCGGACTTAGTAAATATTGTTGGCTTGAATCGGCCATCTTTGCTTTACGATAATCTGGAACTATGTTTTAAAGAGGATTCCGAAAGGATGTTCTCAATAGAATTTGGAGTATTTGCAAAAGATTGTGAAGGGAATCAAAATCAAGCTGTCACAATTCAATTTGGTGTACCGGAAAAAGTCGAACCACTCGATATATTGATCACGGAAGTGATGTTTTCGCCTCTTATAGGATGTCCTGAATTCATAGAGATATATAATAAATCTGAAAAGATCCTGAATTTATCTGAGCTGACTATTGACATTTACAATCCTTTGGAAGGTCCTGATTATGGAAGTTTTATTTCAGAAAAAAATATTCTTTTTCATCCGCATAATTATTTGATAATTACCAAAGATAAAAAGAGTATGCTCAATTGCTACAATGCCATTCCACATGGAATTTTTGAGTTGAAAGACCTAAAAACCTTGCCTGACAAAGGTGGGCGAGTAGCAATTAGAAATAGAGCTTTTGATCTGATAGACGAGATGGAGTATAGTGATGAATTGCATTATGCTATGCTTTCAAATCAGTCTGGTGTATCATTGGAAAGGTTAGATCTGGAGAAGAAATTTGGATTAATAGCTAACTGGCATTCAGCCTCTCAAAATTGTGATTTTTCCACGCCCGGTTATCAAAATTCTCAATATTCTGAGAAAAGTCTTTTAGAAAATCGTTTTATAATTACATCGAAAACTTTTACTCCGAATAACGATGGAACAGATGACCTGGCTCATTTCGAATATAATCTTGAACGTGAGGGTTATTTTGGAAGCCTGATGATATTTGATGCTTCGGGGAGAATTATCAGGCGTCTTGAAATCAATTCCTTATTAGGTATTTCAGGAAGTTTCCATTGGGATGGGGAGGATGATGCAGGAAGATTATGTAGCACAGGAATTTATCTGGTTTACTTTAGCTGTATTCATCTTTCTGGTAGAAAGGAGAGCTTTAAGAAGTCAGTAACTTTAATTCGGAATTTTTAAGCAAGTTTTTTTCTATTCAGGAAAATAACAATTACAGCTCCAAAAGAGAAAAATGCGGCATAAGTGAAAGTTTTCTCAAATCCGATTTTATCTGCCATAAACCCTGCTATTGTAACCATTATAGCTCCGATAAAGAAATTTAGTAACATATATACACCATTGAGGAAGGCCATTTTATTTGAATCCTGATCATGAATAAGGGCTAGCAAAACTGATGTGGGGGCAAATATGAACATCCCCATAATTCCAAGGATCAGCATTTGCCATATACCACTAACATGCAGGAAAAGGAACATTAAAAATGGAGAAATAGTGGTAATGATCAGTAACATTTTTGTCCGGCCGAGTCTGTCTGAAAATGTGCCTGATATAAACGTTCCGGCGGCGCCCGACAATTGAAGAACAGATAAAGATGCCTGTGAGAAAAAAAGAGATTCGCCCTGGCTATCCATGAAAGTAGGAAGATATAGGGCAAGAGAGGACCTCATAGCTCCCAGAAATAATGTGATTCCTGCTGTAACAGTAAAAATGGGTAGATATTTTTTAAATTCTTTCCAATAAGCTTTTTTAATTTCTTGTTTTTCGATATTCTGTGAGATTTTCACATGTCCGACCCTGAAAAATAAAATAGCAGAGGCAATTAATCCGAGTGGCATCATTTTGTAAGTTCCTTCGAGCCCCCAAAGACTGATAAGTCCGTATATCACCATAGGTCCGGTGGTTCTCGCCAGCTCGCCTCCAAGCATGTAAAAACTCATGCCTTTCCCAATTCTGTTACCGGAAAGTTTTTTAACCATGACCGGTGTTGGAATATGATAAACAGTAGAACTAATGCCCGATACCAGAAGAAGCAAAGCAAGAAAAACATAGCCAGGAGCGACACCTATTAAACTCATAGCAATACCAGTTACAGCAGGAGAAAAGATTACCAGATACCTCATTTTCATCCTGTCGGCCATAATACCCACAAATGGATTTAACAATGAAGGGATTCTCTGAATAACATGAAGAAGTCCGGCCTGACCATAAGAAATACCGAGTTTTTCAATAAGAAATGGTAGAGCAGGGGCAAGGAAAGAAGTGTAAACATCATGAAGGAAATGAGAAATTCCTATCAAGGCAACATTTGCAGTCTGAAAATTATTTTTATCCGGTTTATTAACTGAGTCTTTCAATTTTTATTCGAGGGTTTCAATGAGCTTTTCCATAATCTGAACCATTTTTGGAGCTGCCTTAGAAGCGGCTTTTTGAACATCTTCAACAGAAACCTCCACAATTTTTCCCGGTACTCCAAGGTCGGTTATAATGGAAATAGCAAAACATGGAATTCCCATCTGGTGAGCGACGATTACTTCAGGAACGGTTGACATACCAACTGCATCGCCACCAATTATCCTGAAGTAAACATATTCTTTTGGAGTTTCAAGGGTTGGCCCTGTAACCCCTACGTAGCATCCTTTTTGGACTTTAATATTTTCCGATTTGGCAATTTTCTCAGCTTTTAAAATGAGGGATTTATCATAAGCCTCACTCATATCGGGGAAACGATCGCCAAGTTCATCATAGTGTTTTCCGATTAGAGGGTTTGGTAAAAGATTAATATGATCATCGATGATCATTAAATCACCAATCTCAAAATCAGGATTCATCCCTCCACTCGCATTAGAAATGAAAAGATATTTTATTCCAAGATATTTCATTACTCTTATTGGAAAGGTAAGCTTCTCCATTGTGTGGCCTTCATAGAAATGAAAACGGCCCTGCAATGCCATAACTTTTTTTCCACCTAAAATTCCGAATATAAGTTTTCCCTGGTGACCCGGGGCTGTACTTACGGGAAAATTCGGGATATCAACATATTTAATTTCAGATTTTATTTGAATATCATCAACCACACTACCTAATCCTGTTCCCAGGATAATTGCAATTTCAGAGTCAAAATTAGCTTCATTTTTTATGAAGGATACTGTCTCTTTTATTGTCTCTAACATAGCTAATTATTTGATGGTTAAAACTTTTCTCATCATCATTCAGAAAAGTAATAAAAATGGGAAGATAGAAAAATCTTTGCTCAATATCTTTGAATATGTCCCTGAATTTTCTGAGTTTAACAGCATCTTTTTCGGTAGTTAGAATGATGCCATTGTTTAATTTTTCAAGTTCTTCAACAATTTTTCGAGCATCTTGTTCAATGTAATTGTGGTGGTCATTAAAACACAGCTCCTTAAATTTTGGAGATATTTTTCTGACAAAAGGCTTTATCTGTCTGGGATTCGCAATTCCGCTTACTATTAGAACTTCAGGTTTTTTATTCAAAATGGAATTTATGTCAAGATCCAGATTAGAGAAAATTGGTTTTATTACGGAGGCCACAACAGTAGTGAAAAATAAATGTTGAAATTTACCCAAAAGCGTTTCCTGGGCAATAATTCTCATATCGATGGCCTTAAGAGTCTTAGGCGATTTGCTAATAAGTATAATTTTTGCTCTTTTCCTTGAACTGAAAGGCTCTCTTAATCTTCCTGAGGGTAGGAGAAAATCTTTTTTTGCGGGACGGTTATAATCAATAAGCAATATATTCAAACCGGGTTTTACATATCTGTGCTGGAAGGCATCATCAAGCAGGATAACATCGGGAGGCGGATTCATTTCTGATAAGTTTTGAATACCTCTTCTTCGGTTTGAATCAACGGCTACAATTACATTCGGGTATTTTTGCTTCAACTGGCAAGGCTCATCACCGATTTCTTCGGGATCAGAATTTTCCTGGGAAAGAACAAATCCTTTAGTTTTTCTTTTATACCCCCTGCTTAATACTGCTACTCTGAATTCATTATTCAAGAGGCCGATAAGATAATCGATATGAGGCGTTTTTCCGGTACCGCCAATGTTAAGATTACCTACGCTTATAACAGGAAAATTATATTCCCGCGAAGGCAGAATCCCCCAATCAAATAGTTTATTTCGGATAAAGATTATTAGTCCATAAACCAAACTAAAAGGGAGAAGGATTATTTTAAGTAATACTTGCAAATGTTAAA
>JAGLSB010000266.1 GCA_023135955.1 Bacteroidales bacterium
AGTATCATGTTATATAGTAGCAACTTTCCTCAACTATTTAACAGTACTTCAGCAAAAAAGTTTTACAATCTAAGCCAACGAAAATTCAATTAGTAAGTGCGACAGTTTCCCTTTCTAAAGCTTAAAACTGTTGCATTATGGACAAAAAGAATTATACCCATATTACTTTAGAGCAAAGAATTAAAATAGAAACTTTATTAAAAGCAGGACATAAAGCTTCTTTTATTGCCAAACAACTTAACGTTCACTGTTCATCCATTTACAGTGAGCTTAAAAGAAACAAAACAAATACTGGAAAATATAATGCTGCTTTTGCACAAGAGCTCTCGAAAGAACAAAAAGAGAGATTCTCTCATAGACGTAGTTTTACTTTTTCTATGGAAAAGTTTATCAGGGAGAAGTTATCAAAGGAACAATGGTCGTCAGAACAGATCTGGGGATACTGTAACGAAAATAATATTGATATGGTTAGTCATGAGAGTATTTACAAGTTTGTTTATCAAGATAAAGACAATGGAGGTCTATTATATAAAAACTTGCGGGTAGCCTCTAAAAAGTACCGAAAAAGATATGGAAGTGGAAAAGGGAAAAGATGTATCATAAAGGATAAAGTCTCTATTGACGAGAGACCGGAATACATTAACAATAAACAAAGCGTAGGGCATTGGGAGATTGATACTATTGTGGGAAAAAATAATAAAGGTGCTATTGTAACTATTGCTGAAAGAGCTACTGCGTTCGTCTTAATTGCTAAACTTAATGGAAAGAATGCTCAAGAACTGGCTGAGGCAGTAGTTAAACTTATGGCACCGTTTAAAGAATTAGTATTTTCAATAACCTCTGATAATGGGACTGAATTTGATAACATTGTCGCACTTGCATCTTGAATTTTCGTTCCGGGATTTATTTTTGTTTTTTCATTTATAAATCAATTATTTAACTACCTTTGCGCTCGCTTTCTCTGGGGAAAGGAGAGAGCATTTATTAATGATGTTACAATTCAGCATACAAGTTTCTCGTTGGTAGTCTTCCGTCTTTGAACCTTTCTATTAGTACTTCGAAGATATTTTAAGTTCCTTGTTTTGAGTTAATACATCAACAAATGATGCAGGTTTAGGTGATCTGGAATCAAATTTCTATTATCCCTGAATCCTCAATAATTAGGAACAATTTAAAATATTACTATGAGTACATTTCATGATTTAGGTCTGAATGAAGACCTATTAAAAGCTGTAGAAGAGCTTAATTTTATTACCCCAACACCCATTCAGGAAAAAGTTATCCCGGTCATTCTGGAAACAAAAGATGATGTTATCGGTTTGGCACAAACAGGAACAGGAAAGACCGCTGCATTCGGATTTCCCGTTCTCAATCAACTTAATCTGGAATCTAACAACGTCCAATCAATTATTCTATGTCCTACAAGAGAACTTTGTATTCAAATTACAAAGGATCTTAAAACATACAGTAAATTCCAGAGCAAAACTTCTATTGTATCTGTATATGGAGGCGCAAGTATTGAGCCTCAGGTAAGAGCACTGAAAAAAGGAGCACATATAGTTGTTGGCACTCCCGGACGAACACTCGATCTAATCAAAAGAAGAATTTTGAAGATTACTAATATTAACTGGCTTATTCTGGATGAAGCAGATGAAATGTTGAATATGGGATTCAGGGATGATCTGGATGCAATATTAGAAGATACTCCAAAAGAGAAGCAGGTTTTACTATTTTCCGCTACTATGCCAAGTGGGGTAAGGAATATAGCAAATAATTATATGAAAAAACCGGTAGAGATATCGGCAGGTAAGAAGAATCTGGCGGCGGCTAATGTTAGTCATCATTATTATGTAGTAATGGCCTCTGACCGTTATGTTGCTCTGAAAAGAATTGCAGACATGAATCCAAAGATTTATGGAATAATCTTTTGTCGTACCAGGCAGGAAACAAAAGATGTTGCCGCTAAATTCATGTCAGATGGTTATAACGCAGATGCACTACACGGTGACCTTTCACAATCGCAGCGCGATTATGTTATGGGCCGCTTCAGATCCAGACAATTGCAATTACTGGTTGCTACTGATGTTGCTGCACGTGGGCTCGATATAAACGAACTTACCCATGTTATTAACTATAATCTCCCAGATGATCCTGAAGTATATATTCACCGAAGTGGAAGAACAGGAAGAGCTGGAAATTCAGGAATTTCAATTCTTATTAGTCATACCAGAGATGCCAGAAGAATTAGTGAAGTTGAAAGATTAATTGGAAAGAAGTTTGAACGTAAAATGGTTCCTTCAGGAAAAGAAATTTGTGAAACAAGACTTTATAGTTTGATGGACAAAATTGAAAATATTGAGGTGGATGAAGAGCAGATTGGCCCATTCCTTGATGCCATCAATAAAAAACTAGAATGGATTGATAAAGAAGAATTACTTAAGCGTTTTGTATCTGTAGAATTTAATCGATTTCTTGAGTACTATAAAAATGCAAAGGATATAAATGTTACGAAATCCAGCAGGAGGGATAGTAGAAATGATTATTCCAATAGAAGAGGTGGTAGAGATGATTATTCCAACAGAAGAGGTGGTAGAGATGAGTCTTCCAATAGAAGAGGCGGTAGAGATGAGTCTTCCAATAGAAGAGGTGGTAGAGATGAGTCTTCCAATAGAAGAGGTGGTAGAGATGAATTTTCAGATAGAAGGAGTAACAGAGACGATTCTTCACGCCAGGAAAGAGGAAGAAGCGAAAGAGAAAGATTCTCAGATAAAAACTTCTCAAGATTATTCATTAATGTTGGCACGAAACATCACTTGAAAGCTCCAAATTTAATCGGTCTGGTAAATGAAAATACTCGTAACCGGAATATCGAAATAGGGAAAATTGAAATTCTAAGAAATTTTTCATTTTTCGAAGTAGAATCGGGTCACGAGCAACTAGTCCTTGATTCATTTAAAAACGCCTCTTTTGGAAGCACAATACTAACCGTTCAATCATCTAAACCTGCATCAGAAAAGAAAGATGTCGAAAGAGGTGATTTCAGAAAAAAGGAGAAAAGAAAAAGGACAAATTCTTAATTTAATCTCTTACATAGCCATTATTGCAATCAAAAAAATACAATGAGAAAAAAATTCAGTTGGAAAGCTTTTGTAAGTATAGGATTATTTTATTCCTTTTTTGTAATTTTCTTAACTGGATTGGCCTTATATATAGCTCCTCCGGGCAGAATAGCCCATTGGCAGGAATGGAAATTCCTTGGATTTACTAAGGAAAATTGGGAGGCGATTCATGTAATCTTCTCTTTTAGCTTTGTTATATTATCTGTACTTCATTTGTTTTTCCTGAATTGGAGAGTATTTTGGTTTTATATAAAGAAGAAGGCTGTTAGTGGAGTAAATAAGAAAAGAGAGTTTTACATTTCATCTGTAATTGTTGCTGTCTTTTTTATTGGGACATATTTTTCAGTTCCTCCTTTTGGGTCTATCATGAATCTAAGCGAAAATATTAAGGAATCATGGGAAGAAACCAGCTCGCAGCCTCCGGTTCCTCATGCCGAGCAATTAAATCTACCTGAATTAGCCGAGCTTGTAGATGGCTTTAGCCTCAACCAGATAATAAGAATATTCGATGATAATGACATTAAGTATGACAGCATCCAACAAACGATGGAAGTCATAGCCGAGATTAATGAAACTTCAGCAGCCGGACTATACGCAATTTTAAAAATGCCAACTGTTACCTCAAAAGGACAAGGTAGAGGAAGTGGCTCAGGATCTGGTTCTGGAGGTGGTTCTGGCATAGGCAGGAAAACTATTGAATCCATTGCTTTTGAAACTAGTCAGAATATTGATAGTTTAATGATCCTACTTAAGGAAAATGAAATTGATGCTACTAAAGATCAAATAATAAGAGATATCGCTGAAATAAATGAAATTTCTGCTATGGATATTTATGATCTGATTCTTGCAGAATAAGGGACAGAAATATTACTGGCAGTTTCCACTTTGCTTTTCCAGAATCCTTCCAGCAGCTATACATGTGTAAAGTCCAGAGGAGTAATAGGATAGTCGTGTTTTTGTTCTTCAGTATTTGTGTGACAGCTCTGAATTGTAAATACGCCACAAAAAATTGACAATCTAATAATCGTTTTAAGCTTCATGCTTTTTATTTTTGATTCATTGATAAATAAGTTCTTCACCAGAAATAATTGATCTTCCAAAATCAGAGTGGCTTACTTATACTTCTTAACTTAAATCATAGTTCTTTAGAAAAATACGAATAATAACTTATTAATCTTTAGATCATTTCCGGTTTGATGACAATTAATGTTTATCTTTAAGACTTATCATCAAAATCTAACTAAAATGAAGACTAAGGTTTTTAATCGACCAGGATTGCTAGTTGCAATTCTCTTTATTATTATAATTTCAGGATTAACTACAAATGCATTCAGTCAGGTTGGAGTAGGGACAAAAGCTCCCAATGGAGCTGAGATGCTATTTGATGGAAATCGGGAAATGATTGATAATAAGTGGACTTATTGGGAGGGGCCAAGACTTTCAGCCGAAAGTCCCATAAAATGGAAAATTGTCGATGATCCTGTTGATAAAGGTATTGTTATTAGCAGTAATGATCCGGCTTCAGCAGGTGGAAAATATGGCGCAGCTGATATTGTTACTAAAAAGAAATACAGGGATTTCAGGTTGCATGTTGAATTTCTGGTAGTGAAGGAAGGTGGAAATTCAGGAGTCTATCTTCAAAACAGATATGAGATACAAATATTGGATGGCGACTCAAGTAAGCATGGCATGGGAGCGGTAATAAACGAGTTAAAATCTCCTTATTATGCCTATAAAGGAAATGGGAATTGGAATTCTTACGACATAACTTTTAGGGCAGCCAGATTTGAAAAAGGGATACGAAGTGAAAAGGCCCTGGTTACCCTTTATTTCAATGGAATTAAGACCTATTCCAATATCGGCATCAACAAAGTTTGGGGTGGAGAAAATTCCGGTATTGATGGTGGGAATGACGGCGGAAAGGGAATAACAGATACACCCGGAGGAATTAAGCTTCAGTCCGAAGGTCATTCTGTGCTTTACCGAAATTTGTGGATTAAAGAACTGAATCTGGAAAAAGTCGATACTGACTTTTAACCACTACTTTCAGTAAGGCATTCAGATAATACACTCAAAGCTTTGGCTTGAACCCTGCATGCAAATACCTATTTTCCTTAATTCATAATTTCTGTGAATTATTTTTAAGATATTATTACTTACAAGAGGATCTTTTGTTCATTATGTTAGCCAAACCTTCACCCTTTTAAAATACTAATAATAGTTTTATTTGCGCTCCATCTTGACTTTGACAAAATATATTTTGCTAAATACTTTGACAAAATATATTTTGTCACTATCTTTATGTCCACATAAAAAGGAAAAGTTATGAATATAATTATTGGACAAGCAGCAACAGGTGATAAATTTTACATTAGGAAGAAACTAATTGAAAAATTATGGAAGACAGTAGAATCGGGCAATAATATTTTAGTTGCAGCTCCCAGAAGATTGGGAAAGACTTCAATAATGTTGTATTGTCAAGAGAGTCCGATAAAAAACTACGAAGTCATTTATATAATAACAGAGTCGGTAAACAACCAAAACGAGTTCTATAGGAAATTAGTAAAGGAGCTTTTTGATAAACTCAAAGCATCAAAAAGGATAACAAACTTTTTGCAAAAACTTAGTTTTTCTACAAAAATTATATCTATTGGCCCTGAAGGAATTTCATTTGAGAATAAAGAAATTGATTACTATGAAGAATTTAGGAATATTGTTGAACTGCTTGAAATACAAGAATATAATCTTCTATTAATGGTTGATGAATTTGCTCAAACAGTTGAAAATATAATGCAAGATGAAGGAAATAGCTCTGCAATCAAATTTTTAGAATCTGTTCGTGAGATTAGAATTAACCCTAAAATCAGCAAGAAAATTCAATTCTTGTTTGCGGGTTCAATCGGTTTGGAAAACATTGTTAGTCAACTAAATGCAGTGAGTACAATTAATGATCTGTATTCATTTAAAGTAACTCCATTTACTAAAACAGAAGCGGTGGATTATATTAATACCATTCCTTTAAAAAATGAAGAATATATATTTTTGTCCGATGACATAGATTATTTGCTAACTCGCTTAGAGTGGAATATTCCATATTTTATTAATATTATTCTGGATGAGATTGAAAAGATTTGCGATGAAATTGATAACAAAAAAATTAGTAAAGAGATTATCGATAAAGCTTTTGAGGAATCATTAAAGAACAAAATGTATTTTGAACATTGGCATACCAGATTAAGAAAGTCTTATAAAAAGAATGCCTACAATTTTTCAAAGAAAATATTGAATTTAGCTGCCGAAGATCCATTTGTTACAAAAGCAGAAATATCTGATGTGGCAGTTGGCTTAGAAATTTCGGAAGCATACAAAGATATATTGAATGCATTAGAATATGACGGATATATAAATAATCAGGAAGATAAAGATAAGTATGTTTTTAATTCTCCATTATTGAAAGCATGGTGGTTTAATAATGTAACAAATTAAGGACATGGAAACACTTCAATTATTTAACCCAGGTAATCAAACCGAGAAAGAACTTAGACAAAGTTTTAGTATCCGAAAAAAAGAATTCGAGAGGATTAGTAAAATTATCATAAATGACAGTATGGACAATCCGCCCCAACATTTTATTATACAGGGTGTAAGAGGAAGTGGTAAAACAACTCTATTGTTAAGGACCTATTACGAGATTAGAAGTAATAAACAACTGAGACCCTGGTTAATACCAATAATATTTAATGAGGAATTATACAGTGTAAACAAGTTGTTTAAGCTATGGGAAAAAATTGCATCTGAATTAGAACAGGAATCAAATAAATATTGCGGATTATTTGATATGATGCAAGAAAGCGATGAAGTAGAAAATTATGAAGAATACTGTTATGAGACTCTTTTTGCAGCCTTAAATAAGAACAATAATAAGATATGCATCTTTGTTGATAATATTGGCGACATATTACAAAAACTTACCCGCAAAGAGCAGCAACGACTTCGCGAAGTTCTTATAACAAATAATTGGATACGAATTGTAGGAGCGTCTGCAGTAGTGCTTGAATCTACATATAAATATAATGAACCCTTTTATGAGTATTTTAAAATAATCCATCTTCAGGAACTTAAAAGTGAAGAAACCAAAGAATTTCTTTTAGAACTTGACAAAATAAACGCTACGAATAACATTAAAGCGATTATTAAAGAAAACCCCGGGAAAATTGAGGCCTTACGTATAATTACAGGTGGTGTTCCCAGAACAATTGTTTTACTGTATGAGATATTCATAAACGATAATAATGGGGATTCATTTAAATATTTGGAAGTATTGTTAGATAGAGTCACCCCATTGTATAAACACCGAATGGACGATTTGCCTTCTCAACAACAGGAAATAATTGATTGCATTGCTCTTAATTGGGATGCAATAGCTGTAAAAGAGATAGCCCGCATAACAAGAATGGAAAGCAAAGCGGTTTCGTCTCAATTACGCTTATTGGAAAAAAATAATGTTGTTATTAAAAAAAGAACCAGTACAAAAAACCATTTATATCAAGTTAAAGAGCGCTTTTTTAATATATGGTATCTAATGCGTAATGGGCGTAAGTCTGATAAAAATAAGGTCAAGTGGTTAATCAAATTTCTGGAAATATGGTGCGATAAAGATTCTTTAAATGATTTGATTAATGCGCATATTGCAAAATTAAGGGTTGGTAAGCTGTATGACAAATATGCCTATAGTTTATCTGAAGCTTATGCTTATTTGATTCCATCACCAGAAAAGCAACATCAATTAATAAATGAAACTAAGGCATATTTAGAATCAGCAAAGAGTGATTTGGTCAATGACCTAAGTAAATCTGATTGGGATTTTATTAAAAATGAAATAGCTCCTTTAATAGATAAAAAAGAGTATAAAAAAGCGATTTCTATTCTTGAAAAAAAGGATTCAAATACAGGCCATTTGGAGACCGCTTTAGCATTTATTTACCAGAACTATATAAATGACAAAGTTAAAGCTGAAAAATACTACCTGATGGCTGTTGAGAAAGGTGATAAATACGCTCTGTTTAATTTAGCATTGCTCTATGAAAATGAATTCAAAGATTTTAATAAGGCAGAGAAATACTACCTGATGGCTGTTGAGAAGGGTATTGAAAATGCTCTAAATAATTTAGCTGGGCTCTATCATAATGAATTCAAAGATTTTAATAAAGCAGAGAAATACTATCTTATGGCTGTTGAGAAAGGTAATGAACATGCAAT